>CAMPAJ010000059.1 GCA_946631805.1 uncultured Eggerthellaceae bacterium | reverse complement strand
GAGTAGCCCCGAGAGGGCGCCGTGCAGGGAGGTGGGGTGTGAGCGATTCTGCAGGCACTGTCCCTGTTATCCACATTTGTTAGCCGAAGCCAAGCGAACACCCCACCTCCCTGCACGGCGCCCTCTCGGGGCGGCGGGACGGGTTAGAACAGGTTAGCCATCCAGTCCGGCTTTGACGGCGTAGACGGCGGCTTGGACGCGGTTTTCCAGACCCAGGCGCAGCATGAGGTTGCTAAGCTGCTTCTTCACGGTACCTAAGCTCAGGTAGAGCGTGGCGCTGATTTCCTCGTTCGAAAGACCCTTGGCCACAAGGCGCAGGATGTCCTTCTCGCGGTCGGTGAGCTTGTCGGCAGAAGGCGCTCCAGTCGTTGCCCCCACATTCGCACCAAGCGTCGCGCGCATGCGGTTGAGCTCTTCCACCACCGGCGTCGTGACCGTTTCGGAAAGCGATATATCCCCTTGCAAGATCTGACGCAAGCGATCGCGCAACTTGCGGGCAGGCGTGTCTTTGAGCAGGTACCCGCGTGCGCCCACTTGCAACGCTTCCAGCACGAGGTCTTTCTCGGATTCGACGGTTATCATGACGACGATGGTGTCGGGGAATTCCGATAGGATGGCACGCGTTGCGTCGATGCCGTTCATCTTGGGCATCGAGATATCCATGAGCACAAGGTCGGGCTTAAGCTCGCGGGCCATCTCGACGGCTTTTTTGCCGTCATGTGCCTCGCCAACGATAGCGTATTCGGGCCAGCGATCCATAAGACCGCCCAGGGCCTCGCTGTATAGTATTTGATCGTCTACGAGCAGAACCCGCGTTACCGCATCAGCCACATGCCGTCCTTACACGATGAGGGCAGGCACCTCGACAACAACCTGGGTACCTGTCGAACCCGACGAAAGCGTGAGCGACCCGCCTGCGGCGCGCGCTCGCTCCTTCATGATGCGCAGGCCCAAGCGCTCGGGTGCCACAGCTTCTATATTAAACCCGACGCCGTCATCGCGTATGCTCACCTCGAAAACTTTATCTTTTGAGGAAAGAATCGCCTCAACGTGATGCGCTTTCGAATGGCGCAGCACGTTCTGGAGCGATTCGTTCACGATGCGCACGAGCTGCAGCTGAACGTACTCAGCTGCGACCACCCGTCCTGCGCACTCGTTGCGGCAATCGACTGGAATGCCCCAACGGCTCTGGAAATCCTCGAACAGCTCGCAAATGCCCTTGGCGACGTCCCCGCCCTCGTCCAGCGAGGCACGCAGCGTGAGCATCTCGGCGCGCAACATCTTCGTGACCTTGCGGGTCATTTCCGCAAGGTTGTCGAGCTCCTCGTCGAGCGCCTCGAGGTCCCCCTCTTCGCGGCACTCGATGGCCGTGTCGGCTTTTATGCCTATGGCACTCACGAGCTGCGCGATATTGTCGTGAATCTCGCTGCTCAGGCGCTTGCGCTCCTTGAGCATCTGCAACTCAAGGTCCTTCTTCGTCATGAGCACGCGGTTGACCATGCTCCCAAGCGCAGAGCCCAAGCTCCTGAGGAAATCGAGGCCCTCTTCATCGAACGGCAAGGACCTCTTGTAGGCAAGGGACAGCATGCCAATCGAGCCCGACTCCACGTAAAGGGGGATGCTCACCGCGCTCATGTACCCCGCCTCGATAGCTTCCTGGGGTATTACGTCCTGATCGTTCGGATGGGCGTAATCCATGACGATAAGATCTTGGGATTCGTAGAGCATCCGCATACGGCCCACATCGATCGTAACGGATTCGAGAGCCGAATTCTCGACTCCGGCATCGGAATACGCTGCGCGCCGTACGAAGTGATGATTGTCGACGTCTATAAGATGCAAGGAAACGTTATCGCACTTGAAACACCTGACCGCCGTATCGACAATACGCCCATACACGGTTTTTGGATCATCCGCCCATGCCGAAGCCTGGCAGAACTCCCACAGAATTGCGTAACGGTCTTGCTCCATGAGATCCCCCCCCTCATCAATATATAACTAGAATTCTAGTCAAACCCAAAGCGAATTCAAGACGAAAAAGGGCGAGCGCATCGCGCGCCCGCCCTTCTGACGATTCGTTGAATCGCTTCGCGTTCCCTCGACGCCTATTCTTGTTTCATGGCGGCAATTACGGTCTGCAGGTCCATCCACGGATCCTTGCCGTCCCAAATCTCATAGGCTTTCTTCGTCATGTCGATGACGGGATTGTATTCGTGAATCTCGATGTGATGGCCAATGTTCTCGCCAGCCATGGTATCGACGTAGGCGATGGGCTTGCCGGAGCTCGTCATCTCCTGGCCGACCTCGTAGCCATGCTCCTTGAGCAGGGCGATTGCCTCGTCGTAGTTGTCCACGATAACGTTGATGTGGTTGAAGCCGTAACCGTTCTCGTCGAACAGCATGGCCTCGTCGTTGGTCTTCTGCACGAACTCGACCTGCATCTGGCCCCACATACCCAGCGCGATGACGATCTCGGGATCGGATTCCTTGCCGCGCACGGTGCAGCTCTCATACTTCAGCGGGCCCATCTTCAGGAACGGACCTGCGCCGAATAGCTCGTAGAATTCCTGGACGGCGGCATCGACGTCTTTCACGGTATAAGAAAGCTGATCGGGGCCGTACTTGTTCAGAATCGTCTCAAACATGGGCTCTCTCCTTCTGCGAATGATTCCCTGTATCGGTGCGCCCGTATGAGCGAACCGACGCGCTAACTGTACCCCCATCCTGCGGGGATTTGTACACATCCAAGGCAATCATGAACTTTCGGCCCCCTAAATTGGGCCGGCCAGACAGGGTTCAGCGAGCTGACGCGAGAAGCACCGCTGGGCACAGGCCCCTAGCCTTCAAGGGACTCCTTCAAGCGATGGCAGCCGCAAGCGCATCCTTCGCCGTGCAGCTCGTGCTCGACGGCCGATTCGTGTTTCACGCCAAGCAGCTCGATATCGAAGTTTATGGCTTTGCCGGCAAGCTCATGGTTGCAGTCGAGCTTGACGACCTGCGAACCAAGCTCGAGCACCGTGGCCGACAAAGGCCCGATTTTGGTCATGAGCGTGATGCGCTGCCCCTTCGAGAGCTCAGGCGCACCCGCCAATATCCCAGCGGGCACATCCATAACCAAGCCCTCGTCACGCTCGCCATACGCCTGTTTCGCTTCAAGGTGAATGCTCTTGCGTTCGCCGACCTGCATTTCGCTCACGGCTTTCTCGAACAGCGGCAGCATCTTCTGACCGCCGACCGTAAACTCGAGCGGTTCGCCGCGATCGCGCGAACTGTCGAACTGGGTTCCGTCATCGAGCGTGCCTACGTAATGGACTTGAACTATTTCACCGATTTCGGGCATATGCCACCCCTCCTCACGACAGCGGAAACACCATATGCCATCACTACGGCATCATACCTGCTCCGTAAAAGCGAATCGTCCGAATAGAGTTCTTCTAATCGGACGATTCGCAAAAGTAGCCAAATGACTCGCATGCCCCGGCAACACGAGGCGTCTGATGCAGCTACGCCTGAGCCCCTGCCGTCGGGAGCTTCTGCAGGAAGAGCGCACACACCAACGTCAGGCATGCGAACACAGCTGCAACGCTTAACGCGATGGGCATACCGCCCGTAATGCCCGCCATGCCGATAATGACCGAGTACACCGCAGTGCCAACGCCCGAGCCAATATTCTGGCCAGCTTGGATGACGGCGTTGCCCTGCAGACGCACGTCTTCACTCAACTGCACTTGCGGGCCAGCCGAGAACGATACCGTGTGCGTCGCGTTGTAGACGCCTCCAAGCACGAGCATGATTACCGCCAGCACAATCCAGCTCGCCTCGGCACCCGTCAGCATCAGATATGCCACGAGCAGCACGTTCGTGATAGCGCGCAATGCCGCGGAAAGCGCGAGGATCGGCTTTGCCGTTCCCATCTTGCCAATCTTTCCGCCGAACCACGGACTCAAGAACACGCCGAGCAGCGACATGCATGCCATGACGATACCGGCTTGGAAGCTGCCTTCCCCGCTGAAAATCACGTAGATGATGTAGCTCGGCAGGAAGAAGAACAGCGCCATATTCGAGAACATGCCGAAGAAGTTCGCGAGCGTGAACGCCAGGACGTTGCGGTTCTTAAGCGCTGGAGCTGGAATAATTGCCTCGGCCTGGCGCTGCCGCATTGCAACGATGAGAATGATCAAGCCGATAATTGCAAGCACGAACAGGGCGTTCGATGCCAAGCTGCCGAACGGTGCAAGGCCGGTGCCGAGCGAAAGGCCTAGAATCAAGCCGCAAAGGAACAGCGTAAGGCCTATCGTGCCTATGACGTCAAAGCTGCTGCCGGCGCGAGCGAACGGCGCCATCTCTTCTTTGGTCACTTTAACGCTAAAGGCAATGCACAGGGCCCCGACAAGCATAAACGGCAGGATGACGAAGTTGAACAGGCGCCATCCAACCATGCCCATAAGTGCACCGCCACCGATGGGGCCTATGAGCGATGCGAGCATCATAGCCGTTCCGCACATACCCAGGTACGCGCCAGCTTTTTTCGCATCGAACATATCGCGAATAAGCGAATAGCCTAAAACGAATGTGGCAGGCGATACAACACCCCAAAACACCATGGCGATAATGATGATCCACATGTCCCACGCAACGAAGCGAAGCGCCAACACGGCACACCCCACAACGTACGAGGCGACCATGAGTGGTACTTTCAACGACGGATTTCGCGCGGCAAGGTATCCGTACAATGGCATGCCGACGATGCCAAGCGGCGCGCCGAGAGTACTTGCGAGCGAATAAATATCCTGGCCCCCAACTTCCTGCGCTGCCATCGGCAAGATGATAGACAACGTGGTCGACTGCATAATCGAGCCGAACACGCACAGAAGCAGACCTATCAAAAACAGTTTCTTCTTGCCATCAGGCGCCGCGGCAAACGGATTGACGCGCTCTTGCGTTGCTTCCATAGTACCCCTCCCTAAAATCTGGTCGAACGGCTTCGGCTTGAAGCCTACACCACCCCATTCATGCCAGATGGGTCTTTGAGGTAACGGAAAGTCATGCCTGTGGGCCGAATGGCCCTATTCATTCTGGGGCACATTCAGATAGAACCGCACCCTGATTCCCCGCTATGCTAAACGGAGTGACCAGGGTGCGGCGGAGCGCGCTTACAGCTCTTCGCGCCAGTTAGCGTACTGCGAATCCGAGAAATCGACCTGGCACTTAAGGCACTTCGAGCCGTCCTGGCAGAATTCGATGGCCTCGTCGAACTTATCGAACGGATACGTTGCCGTGACGATGCTGTCGATGTCATAGCGGCCGGACTCCATGGCCTTCATGACGCGCGGCACGTCATCGGGGCGATACCCGGCAGAGCCAAGCAACTCGACGCCCGACCATGTGAGCTTGCGCAAATCGAACTCGACCGGCTTGTGATGGACGCCTACCACCGAGATGCGGGCGAACAGCTTGCTCTTGTTGTAGACCGTCTGGAGCAGCTCTGCGTTGGAAGCCGCATCAATCCAGATGTCGACGTCAAGCGCAGGGCCCGTCTGGGTCCGCGTCGTGCCAAAATGCTCCTCGAGAATCTCGAGCCAATTCTCGTCGAGCGTACTCACGGTCTCGAAGGGCACCTGTTTGTCGAGCACTTTGGCAATCTCAAGACGGCCACGCGAGCGGTTCACGATAGTAACGTCCTCGACGCCCATTTCGCGCAGGCATATGGCTGCTGCCAAGCCGATGGGGCCGGCACCGAGCACCACCGCGCGCTCGCCGGGCTTCGGCTTGGCGGTCACCGCAGACCTGAAACCGACGGTAAACGGCTCGATCATCGCCGCGCTTGTATCGGAAATCCGCTCGTCCAGATGGTAGAGATTCTTGCTGACCTCGGCATGGTCGCATACCACGAGCTCCGAGAACGCGCCCGGACGCCCGGCGAAGGCCGTCGATTCCTTGACGTAAAGCGGGAACGGGTATACGCGGTCGCCGATTTCGAAGCCCTTCACATCCTTGCCCATCGCGATAATCTCCGAAACCATCTCGTGCCCGAATTGGCAGCCCTGCGGACGGCGGATGTCGCCGCCCATCGGGTACAGCCATTTGTCGGAACCGCAGATAGAAGACTTGATGTTGCGCAGTATAACCTGGTCATCGCGCAGCGGAGTCTTCTCCGCCGTCTCGAATTCCGGGCTGTCAACAGCCACGAGGCCGCCGCCGACTTCCGTATCGAATTCCTTGAGCTCGACGTGGCTCGGCCCAGCGATAATCCAACCCTTAAACCTCATGTTTCCAATCCTTTCCACTTATGCTGGATATTCGTTTAGCTATGGAACATCCAACAGGTCAACCGAACAATTGCAGCTTCGCCCATCTACAGGGAGGGACAACGGGCAAAGCCAAGGGGCGCAGGCGGGCGATGTCCTGGAAGTGCGTGCCCGCCAACACTCAGAATAACGGAGTAGTTAAGCCTCCTCGTCTTCGAGCTTCTTAAGAGGCAGTACCGAAATCAGCATGAAGGCCGTGCACACCAGCGAGAACCACAACGCTGCCGTGAAGCCGCCCTCGAAGCCCATTAAGTTCCGCTTCTTTCTCGGATTTGTAAATCCTGCTCGCGCTCGCGCCGAGCAACCGTCCGACCTGACGCAGGTAATCCGCGTCCTCGTGACGCCAAGGACAAGTCCCGCGATACATGATGCGAACGACGCCGAACAACTCGCCGCCATGCACGACAGGCAAAAGCAACGAGCAGGTATAGTCCAGTTCTTGGATTATCCGAGGGACATCGACGCCCGATCGCGATCCGCGATAATCCACGATTATGGGTTCGGAATTGTATACGAGTAGATGCGCAAGCCCCGGTGTATCGTTAAGCGATTGCGTGAGCAATTCGATGTAGGGGCTGCCCTTGCGGGACGCATGGGCAACGAAAACGCCATCTTGACGATAATGGTACAGGTAAACATCATCCGAACCGAATCGCTCGGCGATACAGCGGACCATCGGCTCCGGCGAGAGTTGGACCGTCGACTCCGCGAGCAAAGCCAACGTCTCGCAACGCTCATGAGCGATATCGGCGGTCGGACGGCCAACACGACTACCGTAAACGGTTTTCGTTCCCGCCGTATACGTTTGCACATTCTTTTCGCCCATAATGCGCCTCACCTGCCGCCTATTTGCCGCGCGCTCCAAATACGCGTCCGCACGCCAATAATTGCAATGTCGCATTGGCCCTGTCGCCCTGAACAGCCAGTGTACGTCCTCGCGCTTTGTTTCCACAATGCACTTCGGACTATTCTTTTATCCAGTCGGCCCACACGCCTTCGGGCGGGGCAAACGGCCAGGCACACGTTGTCGTTCAGCTTTCAGCGGGCCTGCCCATGACGGCAAGGAGAAAGATCGTGCGTGGCGACGAGAACACCTATCGGACAAAAAGATTGAGAACCGAAACGCTCGGCGAAACGGCGATAATGGGCATGCGGGCGCAATGCGCAATGCGCTTTCCGCATAGTGTGAAGACGTGTTTCTAAAGAGAAGGAGCAGGTAATGTTGCACGAAGTGAAATTCCCCTCATCCAACGGGCGCGACCAAGTCGTAGGCTGGATTTACGTTCCCGCGTGCGATCCGCTGGGCATCGTCCAGCTCGTACACGGGTTTGGCGAGCATTCCCGGCGCTACTTCCATATGATCGTGGCGCTGATGGACGCGGGTTTCATCGTTGCCGCCGACGACCATGTGGGCCACGGCGCAACGGCCATTCTCAACGATACCTGGGGCGACTGGGGCGATGCAGGCCCGCACACGATGATGGAAGACGAGAAGCTGTTCAAGGACATCGTCTGCGAGAAGTACCCCGACCTGCCGTACTTCATGTTCGGGCATTCGATGGGCTCGATGATTGCACGCGACTTCTCGGCCAAGTACGGCGACGAACTTGCAGGCGCCGTCTATTGCGGCACGACGGGCATCTTCAAGAACACGCACGAGGTCAAGGCCAAACTTGACGCCGTCATCGAAGCCGGCGGCGCGCACGACTCCGACCCTGCCTTCGTGACAGAGCTCATGGGCTGGATGTTCAGCCGCTGCGAAGAGGGCGCCACGCTTGGCAACGAGTGGATCTGCCACGACCCGCACGTGCAGAAGGACCATGCAGAAGACCCATTCGACGCGTTCACGCAACCCACGCACAACATCAGCTTGCGCGATTTCATCGATATGATGCTCGTCATCGAGGGAACGGAATGGGCCCAAAAGGTACCCGCCGAGCTACCCGTCTTGTGCATCGCTGGCGACCAAGACCCTGTAGGGAATTTCGGCGAAGGCGTATACACGTGTGCAAATTGGCTCGCCGACACGGGTCACGACGTCATGACCAAGCTTTACAGCGGTTATCGTCACGAGATTCATAACTACGACGAATTGAAGTTCGAGGTCGAAGAAGACATCATCGGATGGATTGCGATGCAGCTGTAGATGAATAGGCGTGCGGGCGAGGGGATTACCCTCGCCCGCACTGTTTTTACACGGGGTTGCCGCCCCACCGCTGTGTGAGGGGGAGGCGGGGGTCGTTCGCTTGGCTTCGGCTAACCTAAGTGGATGACAGGAGCAGTGCCTGC
>CAMPAJ010000058.1 GCA_946631805.1 uncultured Eggerthellaceae bacterium | reverse complement strand
GACCGAGGTTTCGATTTCGGCCGTGACGGCTATTTTCGGTGCGCCGATCGTCATTAGCATCCTGCTTAAACGCGAGAAGGCAAAGCGGTAAATGTTCGGGGGCGAATCCCCAAAGCGATTAGTGTTGGTATTGTTGCGGCGTTGAGTGGATTGGATTGTGCACAGTGGGCGAAGTTAAACCTACAGGCTACGAAACTGCTAATACGGGAGCGGCCATGACGGGACGGCCGATTTACCTGGAGACGAATAACCTCATTGTGGGCTACGATGGCGTGCCGCTTATCAGCGACGTCAACATCCAGCTGCATGCGGGAGAAATCCTTACGCTCATCGGGCCAAATGGTGCCGGCAAGTCCACGATCCTCAAGAGCATCGTCGGCTATTTGGATTCGCTAGGTGGCTCCGTGTTTATCTCGGGCCGCCCGGTGCAAGAGCTTTCGGCACATGACCTGTCGCTCGAGCTTTCGGTCATGTTGACGGAGCGTATGCGCACCGAGTTGTTGACCTGCGCCGATATTGTCGAAACAGGCCGGTATCCCTACACGGGCCGTCTGGGCATTCTTACGGACGAGGACCGTGCCAAGGTGCGCGAGGCCATGGATATGGTGCACGTGTGGGACTTGCGCGACCGTGATTTCATGCAGATATCTGACGGCCAGCGCCAGCGCATCATGCTCGCACGCGCCATTGCCCAGGAGCCGCACATCATCATGCTCGACGAGCCCACCAACTACTTGGACATCCATTACGAAATCGAGCTGCTCAACGTGCTGCGCCGTCTCGTGCGCACGCGCGACGTCGCCGTCATCATGTCGCTCCATGAACTTCCGCTTGCGCGCAAGGTCAGCGACTACGTGATGTGCATCAAGGGCGATTGCGTCGTCGCCGCAGGTACGCCCGAGCAGATTTTCACGGCCGACGTCATTAACGAGCTGTATGACCTGGAGCCGGGCGTGTTTGATCCCATTACCGGAAACATCGAGCTCGAAGAGATCTAAACGGTGGAAGAGCGCATTCCGACAGGCCTGACCAACGAACAGGTTGCCGAACGCGTTGCAGCGGGGCGGGTCAACGTCAACGCCGACGTCAAGACGCTCACAGTGCCGCAGATTTTCCGCGAGAACCTGTTCACGCTGTTCAACTTGGTGAACGTGTTGTTGGCGCTCGCGGTGTTCTGGACGGGGTCGTATCAGAACCTGCTGTTCATGGCCATCGTCGTCGCCAACTTGGTCATTGGCATCTACCAGCAGATTCGTGCGAAGACCATGATTGACAAGCTGAGCGTCATTACGTCGACGCGCGCGCATGTGGTAAGGGCGGGCTGTTGCAGCGACATGCACATCGATCAGCTTGTGCTCGATGACGTTATCGTTTTAGGGCGCGGGGATCAGGTGCCGTCGGACTGCCGCATCGTGCAAGGCTCATGCTCGGCTAACGAGAGCCTGCTGACCGGTGAGGCGGAGCTCATTGCCAAGCGCGTAGGCGATGAGCTGCTCTCGGGAAGCTTCATCGTTGCAGGGTCGTGTTACGCCCAGGTCGTGGCCGTTGGCGCCGATAATTACGCAAACCACATCAACAACAGCGCCAAGGTGTACAAAAAGGTGAGCGGCGATATCATGGAATCCCTGGATGCCATCGTCAAGTACGTGAGCATCGCCCTCGTACCCTTGGGCATCCTGTTGTTCGCGAAAGAGATGGTATTCAGCCCGGTGGGCACGACTGAGACCGCGATTCTTCACACGTCGGCTGCGCTCATCGGCATGATTCCGCAGGGGCTCATCCTTCTGACGAGCGCCGTTTTAGCTATCAGCGTGTTCAGGCTTTCTCAGCACCGCGTGCTCGTGCAGCAGATTGACTGCGTCGAAACGCTGGCGCGGGTTGATGTCGTGTGCTTGGACAAGACGGGGACCATCACGACTGGCGAGATGGACGTCGATGAAGTTGTGCCGCTTGCTGGATCGACGTACGACGAAGTGGTGCATGCGCTCAAGGCACTCATGGCGGTTGAGGCGCATATGGGCAACGAGACTTCGCGTGCCATACGGGCGTACGTGGACGAAGTCGAGGAGCCTTACGATGCGGCGCCATTGGTGAGCGGTGCCGTGCGCGCTATTCCGTTTTCGTCTGAACGCAAGTATTCGGGTGTATGTTACGGCAGCGATGCTGGCAACTATGCCCTTGGCGCAGCGGAATTCGTGTTAAAAGGCCATGAGCGTTTTGACGAAGTGAGGGATATGATAGAGCGCCTTGCGGGCGTGCGGCGCGTCGTCGTGGTTGCTCGCGTTGACGATTTTGACGAGGGCGACGCAATCGTGGGCCACGTGCACCCGCTGGGTCTCGTGTTCGTGAAGGATTGCGTGCGCGACTCGGCCCGTTCAACGCTCGAATATTTCAAGAGCCAGGGCGTGCGCGTGAACGTTATCAGCGGGGATTCGGTGCATACTGTAAGCAAGGTGGCTAGGTCGGCGGGTGTGTTCGGCGCCGATAGGTGCATCGATATGAGCACGGTTTCCACGAAGGAGGAGTTCGAGCGCGCTGCGCGCGAATGCCGCGTGTTCGGGCGCGTGAGCCCCGAACAGAAACGCGAGCTCGTGCACACGCTCCAGCAGCAGGGGCATACCGTAGCCATGACGGGGGACGGTGTAAACGACGTGTTGGCGCTGCATGCTTCGGATTGCTCGATAGCCATGGGATCGGGCTCGGATGCCACGCGCTCCATCGCGCAGATTATCTTGCTCGACAACGACTTTTCGGCCCTGCCTCACGTTGTGGCCGAAGGGCGCCGCTCCATAAACAATTTGCAGCGCTCTGCCGTGCTGTACCTGACGAAGACCGTGTACTCCATCGTCTTGGCCGTGCTGTTTGTGCCGCTTGTCATGTACGATTTTCCGTTTGCGCCAGTCCAGCTTACCGTTCTGAGCTTCTTCACCATCGGCCTGCCTTCGTTTGTGCTGGCGCTCGAACCCAATAGCAACCGCATCAGGGGGCGTTTCCTCTTGAATGTGGTCATGAGGTCGTTACCAGGTGGAGTGGCGGTCGTTTTAGCTATCATCGCCGCGGTGGTGCTCGGGCTGTCGATGGGTGCGACACAGGAGGAGTTCCAGACCATGTGCGTACTTGCCTCGTGCGCTATTTGCATGAATGTGGTATTTCGACAGTCTCAGCCCTTCAACGTCGTCCGCGCTGTACTCTTCGCCGTGTGCACGGGCGGGTTGCTTGTGGGGATTATCGCCCAGGGGTCGTTTTTGATGCTCGTCGACCTTTCGATGCAAGCGAGCGTTGCGATTGGCGTTGCAACCGCACTCATCATGGTTGTTTTCAACATCGTGTACAGCTTTGTCATCAGGCATCAGAGGGCCTATCTTGACGAGCTGGAAGCGTCTCAGGCAGGTGAGCGCATGCTGTAGGCGTTTTGCACGAATACGCACTGTTCCCGTATGGTTCTTTCACATTTGACAAGGCGCGGGAGCGGGTCGCTCCAACTCGGTATAAAATCTTATAAAACTAATTTATGAATGGAGGTCAACATGGCAAAAGGCAAGCTGTACGGCGTGAGTGTGGGTCCTGGCGATCCCGAGCTTCTTACGCTCAAGGCGGTACGGGTCATTCGTGAGTCCGATGTGGTGGCCGTGCCCAACATCGGGCACAAGCGCCAGACGGCTTACGGCATTGCCGAGGAATACCTTCAGGGCAAGGAACTGCTCGATTGCTCTACGCCCATGACAAAGGATCGCAGCGTGGTCTTGGCGGCTTACGAGGAGATTGCCGACAAGCTATGCGAGCAGCTCGATCAAGGGAAATCCGTTGCATACCTGTGCCTCGGCGATATCGCCATTTACTCTACGTACATATACGTGCACGACATCGTTGTCGAGCGCGGTTACGAGGCGGAAATTATCCCGGGCGTCACATCATTCTGCGCCGTTGCAGCTAAGTTGGGCACAGCTTTGTGCGAAGGTCCGGAGCGTCTGCTCATAGCGCCGGTTATGGCCGCCGATGTGGACGAGATCCTGGACGTCCCTGCCAACAAGGTGTTCATGAAGTCCGGCAAGTCCGTCATCGAGTTGCGCGACAAGCTGGCCGAGCACGGGCAGCTCGAGCATGCGAGCATGGTCGCAAACTGCGGTTTGCCCGACGAGAAGGTGTTCCAGCATTTTGCCGATATCGATGACGACACCGATTACTTCTCGGTCGTCGTGGTGAAGGAGGCCTAGCGTCGCAAGCAGCTGACGCGAGGTTTGGCTTTGCAGGCGTGGCTCGGAAGGAAATTCCAGGGGCGTTTGCGATGCGGGATTTTGCGTATAGGGGCTGATGACGCGGGCAGTGCGCGATGATCGAGATACAAAACCTCACAAAGACATTCGGCGACTTCACAGCGGTCGACCATCTTAACCTGACGATCGAGACCAACGAGTTCATGGGCTTGTTGGGGCCAAACGGTGCAGGCAAGACTACGACCATCAGCATGATGTCGACCGTCCTGCTGCCCACCGAAGGCCAGATTCTCATCGATGGCAACCCGCTCAACCGCAAAGCGTCGGCCGAGAAGCGCAAGCTGTCGGTCGTCACGCAGGAGTATTCCATGCGCCAGGACATGACCATGAACGAGGTCATGGAATACCAGGGGCGGCTGTACTACATGCGCAAGAAGGAGATAAAGGCCAAGACGGCCGAGCTGTTCGAGTTTGCGGGCCTTTCGAAATTCGGGCATCGCGTCGTGCGGCATCTTTCGGGCGGCATGAAGCGCAAGCTCATGATTTGCCGCGCCCTCATGGTCGAGCCCGAGATTTTGCTGCTCGACGAGCCTACGGCTGGCATGGACGCGCTGGCGCGTCGTCAGATGTGGGATTTGCTGCGTAGCCTGAAGGACCGCAACCTCACGATTTTGCTGACGACCCATTACATCGACGAAGCGCAAGCGCTGTGCAATCGCGTGGCTTTCATCGATGGAGGCAAGCTCGACGTGGTTGATGCTCCACTTACCCTCATCGACCAGCTGGGTCCGTTTGCTGTCGACAATCTGGAGGACGGCAAGCTGCACAGTTACTATTTCCCCACACGCGAAGCCGCCATCGAGCGTTTGCGCACACTGCCCGAAGACGCCGTGCTCAGGGCAACGACATTGGAAGACGTATTCGTGGAAAGAGTAGGGCACCGCATCACCAAATCGTAGAGGGGCTTCTCTTCTACAAGGCACGGTGAAGGAATAGGTATGGGCATCATCACGGTTTTATGGGAAAAATGGGCGGAGTTCAAACGTGACTTCTACAAGATCACGGTTGCCGCCATGATTTCTCCGCTCATGTACCTGCTCGTGTTCGGGCTGGGCATTCAAACCACCTCGCATGGCGAGCCGTACCTCAACTTCCTCATCCCCGGCATTGTGGCCATGGTCACCATGACGGGCAGCTTTAGCGCCGTTTCCCAGAACATGAGCGTGCAGCGCTTGTACGAGAAGGCGCTCGACCAGGTAATGGTTTCGCCGACGCCGTTATGGCAGTTCATCGTCGGCCAGATCGTGGGCGGTGCGTTGCGCGGCATGTACGCTGCCGTGGTAATCTTGCTGCTCATATCGCCTATCCGCACGTCGCTCGTGTTCTCGCCGCTGTCGTTTGCCATACTGTTCCTGAACGGCACGGTGTTCGCGACCATCGCTGTGACGTTGTCGTTCTTAGCCAAGAGCTATACCGACGCGCCGCGTTTCAACACTTACATCATTATGCCCATGTCGTTCTTGTGCAACACGTTCTTCTCGACGGACCAGATGCCCCACGGCATAAAGGAGTTCGTGCAGGCGCTGCCCCTGTCGCAGACGTCGGATATGATTCGTTCAATTGCAGGCGGTGGCGATCCTAATTTGATGGGCGTGTTGGTGCTGTTGGCGTATTTGGTCGTGTTCTCGGCCATATCGTTCATGTTCATATACAAGAAGAAGAATCTGTAAGACGGAGGTGCATGATGAAGGGTTTACTATCGGTGAGCTTCGGCACGTCGTACGAGGATACGCGCAAGAAGACCATCGACGTCGTGGACGCGAGCCTTGCGGCGGCATTCGAAGACCGTGCCTTTTACAGCGCGTGGACGAGCGGCCGCATTATTGCCAAGGTCAAGGCTGAGCGCAATGAGCTTCACGACACGCTCGACGAGGCTTTTGCGCGCTTGACTGCGGATGGCGTTGATGATTTGGTCGTGGCAACCATGTGCCTGATGAACGGCCACGAGATGAAGAAGATTGTAACGGCCGCTCAAGCGTGGGCGAGCGAGGACGCTGCACGTACCGTTCGCATCGCGCAGCCTTTGCTGACCAGCGTCGAGGATCGCGAAGCCATGGCCCGCGCCGTGTGCGAGGAATTTGCCTCGGTTCCCCAGGACGAGGCGCTGCTGCTCATGGGCCATGGGTCGCCGGGAGGACCCAACGAAGTGTACGACCAGATACAGGAATGCTTGGCCGCCTTGGGCCGACCGCTGTTCTTCGTCGCGACCGTCGAGGGCGAGCCCGAGTTCGGCGATGCCCTTGTAGCTATCCGCGAAAGCGGTGCTCAGCGCATTCATCTGGCACCGTTCATGATCGTCGCGGGGGACCATGCCACGAACGACTTGGCCGGCGATGACGACGATTCGTGGAAGAGCATGCTTGTGGCTGAGGGCTTCCAGGTAGAAGTGGCGCTCAAGGGTCTTGGCCAGTATCCGTCCGTGCAGCAGCTCGTCGTGGATCACGCGCGCGCAGCTTGCGCAGCGGCATAGCGGGAGACGGTATCGGTGACCAGGCTTATTCGGCATACTTCAGCGCTGGCGCGCTTCGCGTTGCTGTTCATGATGCTGTGTGCGCTCGTCGCAGGGCCTGCCCAACAGGCGTTTGCTGACGAGGCGCACAACAAGGTGGCAAGCGCAAAGGAGACGGCTTCTTCTAAAACGCTGCTGCTCGAGGGCATGGCGCCCATTGCGGGCGACCAGGTTAACGATGGCACGTACGAAATCGAAGCTGAGTCTTCTTCGCCGTTCTTCAAGCTCGGCGACACGAAGCTCACCGTCAAAGACGGCGTGATGACGGCCGAGGTTGCCTTTGATTCCAAGAGCTATCCGCTCGTGTACATGGGCACAGCCGAAGAGGCTGCGGCGGCGCCCTATGACGACTATATCGAATTCAACGATGATGCCTGGACGTTCACGGTGCCCGTAAGTGCCCTGGATCAGGAAATCGACTGCGCGGCATACAGCAAGCGCCGCAAGCAATGGTACGATCGCAAGCTCATGTTCTATGCGGCAACGCTTCCCGAAGATGCGCTCCAAGTAGCGCTGCCCGAGTACGGCGATCCCGTTGAGTCGTCGAACGCGAGCGTGGCCAAGACGGCATCTGACGTGGCTCTTGGCAAGACGGGCAACGAGAACCCCGAAACGGGCGCCGTGCCCATCGACATACCCGACGGAACATACTCCATCGAGGTAAACATGACGGGCGGAAGCGGCCGTGCCTCGGTCAGCTCGCCGACGTGGCTCATCGTGGAAGACGGCTACGCGTACGCGCGTCTGCTGTGGTCGAGCTCGTATTACGATTACATGATCGTCGACGAGAAGCGCTACGACAACCTGACCGACGATGGCAGCAATTCCACGTTCAAGATTCCCATTCTTGCCATGGACGAGGAGATTCCCGTTGTTGCCGATACAACAGCTATGGGTGACCCAGTCGAGATAGAGTATTACTTGACGTTCTATTCCAGCACGGTCGACGATGTAGACGCGATCCCGCAGGAGGCGGCCATCAAGGTTTTGGAGCTCGCCATCGTCATTATCGTGGCAGGCGGTATTCTGAACTACGTGCTGAAGAAACGGCGCAGGCAATAAGGCGTCGAGGGTTAAGAGAGAAGACGATATGGACGAACTAACGGAAAACAGCCAGCTCGTATGCATGGTCGGGACCGACCATGGGTTGGCCTCGGCTGATGTGCGCTCTGCTTTCACGCTGCCGGCCGATGTGCGCGAGACGGTGCTCTCGCTCGCGCGTGCCAATTTGGGTGCGAGCGGGGTCGTGCTGCTCGCGACGTGCAATCGCACCGAGTTGTGGGCGAGCTTCGACGGCGTGCGTGCTCCGCAGCGATTCGTTGACGAGCGGGGCGTTCCGTTGCCCGAGGACCCGATGCTCAAGGCGCTCTGCGACATGCACATGGTCGACCCTCGTGACTACGCTTCTTATTTTGCCTGCCGGTCGGGTGAGGCGGCGGTCAGCCATCTGTTCCATGTGGCCTGCGGTCTGCGCTCGGCCATCATGGCCGAGGACCAGATCGTTTCGCAAGTCAAGCAGGCCATCGCGTACTCACGCGAGATCGGCGTAGCTGATAGCGTTCTGGAGGTGTTGTTCCGCCAGGCCGTGACGGCTGCAAAGCAGGTCAAGAGCGGCGTGCGCTTCACGAGGGCCTATGCGACGGCCGTCGATCAGGCTGTCGAGCTGCTTTCGGACGATGGTATCGAATTGCAGGGCGCGACTTGCATGGTCGTAGGCAATGGGGAATACGGACGCCTCGCGGCTTCGACGCTCGTCGAACAGGGTGCCCAGGTGTTCGTGACCGTGCGCCAGTACACGCATGGCACAGTTACGGTGCCGCGGGGATGCACGAGCATTTCGTATAACGACCGGTTTGCGGATCTTAACAAA
>CAMPAJ010000057.1 GCA_946631805.1 uncultured Eggerthellaceae bacterium | reverse complement strand
GGTTCTCGCGACGCTCTACCAGGCCGCGCTCCCAGAACTTCAGGAAGATCCACTGGCCCCAGCGGTAGTACTCGGGGTCGCACGCCACGACCTTGCGGTCCCAGTCGTAGGAGAAGCCCATGCGCTGGAAGCTGGCCTGCTGCGTAGCGATGTTGGCATAGGTCCACTTGGCTGGATGGCTCTTGTGCTTGATGGCGGCGTTCTCGGCAGGCAGGCCGAACGCATCCCAGCCCATGGGATGCAGCACGTCGAAGCCCTGCATGCGGGCGAAGCGCGCCACGACGTCGCCGTACGTGTAGTTGCTCACGTGCCCCATATGGATGTCGCCCGACGGGTACGGGAACATCTCGAGCACGTACTTCTTGGGCTTGCTGCCGTCTTCGCGCACCTTGTCCTGGCCGGTTTCGGCCCAGATCTTCTGCCAGCGCGGCTCTATCTCGTGAGGGTTGTATGCCTTCATATACGCCTTCCCTGATTTGCCCTAGCGCACCTGCGTTCACGCGCTTGCGTTCGGGCTGTTAACGTCTTGACTGTAAAACGTTCCTATTATATTGGAAAGCATCGCGCCGAGCTGCCAAAACAACGTCGATGCAAATCATCGACACGTATAGGCGCATGTGAAAAAGGGTCGTAGCCATTTTCGCATCTGACAAATCGGGAAGTCTCCCTTTAGCGCATTAAAGGGGACAGTCCCCTTTAATGCATAGCGGCAAAAAGGGTATCCTGTTTGGCGCCACTGCGCGAACGATATAGCTTAATGGTCGAGAAAGGGGCGCTCATGAGCGCATTCGACAACATGTACCTGTACGTGAAGCCCTTCTGCCCATATTGCATGAAGGTTGACCGGTTCCTGGAACGGGAAGGAATCCAGATCGAACACCGCAGCGTGACCGAAGGCACAAACGCCGACGACCTGCGAGCCCTCGGCGGCAAGGTCCAGTCGCCCTGCCTGGTTGTCGACGGCAAGGCGATGTACGAATCCGACGACATCATCGCTTACCTGAAGAGCCTGCTGTAAGGGATGCGGTAACGGGAATGTGTATTTGGGGTCTGACCCCAAATACACATTCCACGTATGGCGAAGGGGAAGTCCCTTTCGCTACACCCAGCTTCTACATGTACCCGAACGCCATGCACAGCGCTGGCAACAACGTGACGTTGAGGGCGATATTCACAAGCGTTGGCATCCAACCGACTTTGATCATGTCGCTCATCTTGTAGTAGCCCGCAGAGTACGTGAGAATCGGCACGCAATCGAGCGGCAGCATGAAGGCAAACGACGCCTGGAAGGCCACGAGCATCAGCGCCAGATGCATGCTGATGCCGAAATCGCCGCAGATAGCGCCGAAAGGATAGGCGATCATTCCCGCAACAGCCGGCCCGACGGGTACGACGTTATGCGCAACGGCGCCGATGACCGACATGATGAAGATGAGCACGAGCGCTACCTTTGCGCTTTCGGGCAGGGAGCCCACGACGCTCTCGACGACCCAATCGCCGGCCCCGGTGCTCACGATAAAGTGCGACACCGAGATGATGCACATGATCATGAGAATGACGCCCCAGTTCATACGCGTGATGAGCTCTTTGAACTCAAGGCAGGACCAGCCTGGAATCGAGAACAGGATAACCGCGATAATAGCCACCTCGGCCGTGTTGATGGCGGGAACCCACGAGCTTATGATCCAGAACAGCATAGCCGCCAGGATAACCCCTACGGTCTTCTTCTCGGCAGACTGCAGCTTGCCCAACTGAGCGGTCTCGGCCTTCGTCTGCTCGATGGACTCGGCGCTTATGTCCTCGGGTTTGAACCAGCGCGTGAGGATGAACCAGCACGCGAAGAGCAGCACGAGCGAAATGGGAAGACCCAGCATAGCCCACTGCACGAACGTGATCTCGAAGCCGAACAGGTTCTTGAAAAGGCCCGCCGTAACGACGTTGCAGCCGTTGCCGGTCATAACGGCGCAACCTCCCGCGAACGATGCCCAGGGGATTGCAATCATGAGCGCCTTGCCCAAGCGCGACTCACCCTTTTTGGCATGGTTCAGGACGAGAAGCTTCTTTGCCACCGAAATGAACACGCCGCACGCCGCCACGTCCGACATGAACATGGAAAGCGCCGCGGTGGCCACCATGAATCCTAGCATCATCTTGTTGGAGCTCGTACCCGACCAACCCAATACCAAGTTCGCAACGCGCGTCGGGATGGTCGTCGCGTCAAGCACCACCGTAAAGGCAAACGTGCCCATGAGGAAAAACACCGTCGAGCCGACCGTGTTCGTATACGCCTCGTCGAACGTGCACACACCCGCTATGGGCATGGCTATGAGGACGGCGAGCGCAGTGGCGGGCAGGGGCAGCGCCTCGGTCGCCCACATGATGATGCCAGCAATAAGAATGCTCAGCACTTCGCGGCCTTCGTACGTAAGGCCAGGCGTTGCGGGCGCAAGAGCCGCTCCGACCACGAGCGCAAGGCTCACAACGATGGCAATTCCCTTGCGCACGGTGGCAGCACTGGGTCCGGAAGACGCCGGGCTGGGCCCGGGCTCGGCCGTATCGGCACTGGATATAGCAAACATGACAAACCTCGCTTTCGGTCGTGCGCCCAGCCGTGCCGTCGCACTAAACCAAACACGGGCGCCTTCCGCTCGGAAAACGCCCATGTGTGTAATCGATCTAAACTCCCTTAGTGACCAGGGTCGCTACAGCGCGCCCACGAGCGGAGGAATAACGAGCAAGCATGCGCTGAAAATCGCGAGGCCTGCTACCGTAATGGGGATACCGCCCTTGGCCATCTCGCCAAACTTGTACCAACCGCCAGCATACGAAACCAGCAGCACCGAGTCTAGCGGGACGATCATGCACAGAGCACACCAAACCGCGATGGTCAGGATGGTGGCCGTGTAGTTGCCGCCCACTGCCGCCACGAGGCCCAGCACAGGAGCCGTAACCAGGGCCGCAAGGCCAGGGCCGGACGGGAAGAAGTTGTGCACGATGGCGATCACGACGCTGATGATGAGGAACAGCGCGATAAAGCTCATGTTAGCGGTAGCGCCCAGCAACAAGCTGACGATCCAAGCCACGGAACCAGCGGCAGACATAGCCGCGACGATGCCGTTGATGGAAGCCATCATGAGGAGGATTTCCCAGGGGCTGCCTTCGCGGTACTGCTTGACGGTGATCATCGAGGTACCGGGGAGGAAGAGCAGGCCGAGTGCCACCAGGGCAACCCACGTGGAGTTGAGGAAGGGGAGCCACGAGCTGGCAATCCAACACACGAGGGCGAGGAGCATGACGCCGATGTTGAACTTTTCCTTGAAGTCCATCGGGGGCAGGGCCGAAACCTCGTCGAGGAAGCGCTTGACGGTTTCGTCGCTCAGCGGTTCGGGTTTGTAGACCTTGATCAGGATGATCCACGTAGCGAGCAGCGTCAGAACCACCGGCAGGATGGTGTAGCCGAACCACTCGGCAAACGAGATGCTCACGCCGCACGCCTGCTCGGCCAAGCCGAGGACCACGACGTTGATGGGCGTTCCCGAAGGAAGCAAGCAGCCGCCGTACATGACGGCGAACGGAATCGCCAGCGCCAGGCAACGGCCCAAGTTAGACTCGCCGGGCTTGGCGTCGGCCGCGTTGAGCAGCGATGTGGCGAAGCCCATCATGATCGCCGTCAGGGCGATGTTGGACATAACGACCGAAATCACTGCGCCGATGACCATGAAGCCCAGGACCACGAGATTGACGTTGCCCTTGACCATCTTGACCACGCGCGCGATCAGCCTCTGCGGGAACGTCGAGACCGAAAGGAACGTCGTAAAGCCGAAGATGCCGATGAACATCCACAGCGCACCCGAGAACGTAGCGGCCCAGATGTCGTTGTATTTGGCGATGCCCAAGAAACCGCACATCGCCACCATCACGACGGATGTAATGGGCAGCGGCAATGCTTCCGTAGCCCACATGACGACCGCCGCCAACAGAACCATGATTGCCGACTGGCCCTCACGGCTCAAATCGGGCGACCACAGCGGTCCAAACTGACCTATCAATACGAGAATAATTGCGACGGCAATCCAGACCCACTTCATGGTGACCTGGTTCTTGCCCTTTACGGCATCAGCCACGACAATTCACCCCTTCCATAAGCTGGCGCCGCCCGGGAGCGGCGCCCGCTGCACGTGCGTGTTCTATGCAGCCTTGACGAAGATGTCGCCCAAGACCACGTCCTTGTTATCGATATCGGCTGCCAGCTCGATGGCTTGGTAGCCTTCGGGCTCGGCGACGACCTTGTAAGCCCCGTCGTCGAGCTGCTTGAAGCGGAACTCGCCGAACTCGTCGGTCTTGAGCTCGGCAACCTCGTTGCCCTCGCCGTCGACGAGCTTGACGAGTGCGCCGATGAGCACCTCGTTCTGCTCGCGGTCCACGAGGCAGCCGTAAATCCAGCGCTTCGTGAGGTTGAGGTACAACGCATGGGACTTGATCTCGCTCAGGCAATCGAGCGGCTTGGCGCCCTCGGGCACCTTGTCCTCGTCAACGTACTTCAAAGCACCGGTCGCGCAAATGTCCACGCAGCGCGGCACGTCCCAGCCATCATCCAGCAGGTGCGCGCAACCCGTGCACTTCTGGGGGATTTCTTTCTCGTCGTTCCAGTAAATCAACCCGGCAGGGCAGGAGTCGACGAGGTCCTGGCGACCCTTGGCCTTCTCGGGGTCGATGATGATCAGCCCGTCTTCACGACGGTATACGGATCCATCGGCTTCGCCGGCCTTGAGGCAAGGCGCATCTTCGCAATGGCCGCAGATGACCGGGGTGTACTGCACGCGCACCTCGGGGACCGAGCCGCGCTCCTCTTCCTCCATGCGCAGCCAGAACTGGCCGGTGGTGGGCTGCTCGGCGGCAATCGGGCTCCAGTCGTTGCCGCAGTGCTCGTCCTTGCATGCAAACTGGCAGGCGTAGCAGCCGTTGCACAGGCTTTCGTCAAATACGATGCGTTTCATGATTAGTCCTCCTTAACCAGGTAGTCGTGAACGCACGTACCGGTCTCGATGCTGTAATGGTCATGTTCGAACGCCTCGGGGTACTTGGCCATGATGGCGTCGATGTCGCACTTGCGCACGCCGACGAGGTAACCGCCCGTCACTTCGCCAGCCGCGTTCTTCGAAGACGTGTTGGACGGCGCGATGAGGTTATTGGCACCACCGCGGTCGATTCCGCCGTAGCCGGGGACGATCGGGTCGGTCTCGGCGCCATGGTCCTGCAGGACGGCGCCGGGGATGATGCGGTCGGTGATGTACGCGCCGCCGAGTACGGTGCCGCGCTCGTTGAACAGCTCGACGATGTCGCCGTCGACGATGCCGAGCTTCTCGGCGTCAACCGGGTTAATCCACACGGGCTCGTATGCGTAGCCGTCCTTGCCGACGACCTTGCAGGTGTGGATCTCGCGCGTCCAGGGGCAGTCGTCGTAGTTGGCATGGATGCGCCAACGCGGATGGTTCGAAACGAGCAGGAACGGATAGTCCTTAGCGCGCTCGCACGAGATGCGCTCGTGATGCGTCTCGCTCTCCTCGATCCAGTGAGCCACGGGACCGCGCTCGGGATCGTCGGGGAAGTTCTCGGCAAGGCCGGTGGCATAGAACTCGATCTTGCCCGTCGGGGTTTCCATCGGGAAGTTCTCGGGGTCCTCGTAGAACTCGATCATGCCCGCCGGCTCCTGGTCCCAACCTTCGCGGGTCGGCATGACCTGGTAGCCCTGCTTCTTGATGAGCTCGAGGTCCTGCTGATCCTCGGGAAGACCGCAGCCCCTGTAGCCAGCTTCGCGCCACTCGTCGATGGACATACCGTAGGTCAGGTACTCGACGGCATGCTCGTACTCGCCACCGTACTTCGCCAGCTTCTTCGCAACCTCGACGACCGCTTCGTAGTCCGAAAGGGACTCGTACTGATGATCGACAGCCGCTTCCTCCCAAATGATGGAGTTGAACTGGCCGGAGTAGGTGTCAACGCCAAAGTCGTCGAGCTCGAGCGTCGTGGAAATAGGCAGGATGATGTCGGCGAACAGCGTGTCGTTTTCCATCCAAGGATGCTGTACCAGGAAGAACTCGAGATTGGGGTTGGTCAGCGCATCTTGGAACTCGTTGCCGCCGTTCCAGCAGGTGGACCAGCAAGGCGAGTCAGACCAGATCATCTTGATGCCATGGTCGCCGTCCTGCGGGAACTGGAACTTCTGGAACTGGTCGGTGCGATGATGGCGGCTCGTCGTATGGCCATACCACTCGACCTTTTCGCCTTCCTTGACCGTGATGCACTGAGGCACGAGGGTCTTGGGGATGAAGGATGCGGGCAGCTCGCCCAGGATGGCGCCATGATAGCAGGCGCGAACCTCGGGCAGGAAGTGTCCCGGGGGCAGCGGATTGAAGTCATCCATGCCGATGAGCGCCCATTCGATGAACTTAACCTGATTGCAGCCGGGTTTGCCCACGCCCTGCATCGCCAGCAGGTAAACCTCGAGACGGGCAGGCTCATGGGAATAGCACGAACGGATGTAGGAACCGCCATTGCAGTGGCCGATGGATACGCGATGCTTAGCCCAGTAACGTGCGAGCGCCTTGATGCGGTATGCGGGAACGTGGCATTTCTCCTCGGCCCACTCGGGCGTCTTGGGCACGCCGTCTTCCTTGCCCAACACGTAGTACTCGAACCAATCGTAACCCTCGGTGTGGGTTTCGATGTATTCCTTGTCGTACGTGCCCTCGGTCATCCACACATAAGCGATAGCCAGCTGCATGGCAGCGTCGGTGTTGGGGAGGATGGGGATCCACATGTCGGCGTGGACCGCGTTGGCGTAGTTTACATCAGGGGCGATGTGAATCTGCTTGACGCCGATCTGCGTGAACCAGAAGCACAGGCGCGACGCCTGCTGGCCCGACCAGCCCCACGGCGTGGTCTCGGGGTCGCAGCCCCAGAACAGGACGGCGTCGGAGTTTTCGGAAATATCCTTGAACAGGTTGTGCTGGTGAGCGTTCTGGCCGAGCGGCTCGTTGCCCCACGCATGCTTGGCGCCCCAGTACCAACCTTCCCAGGAGTCAGGCTGGCGGGCCTGCATCGTAAGACCGCCGGTCATGTCCAGCAGGTTGCACATCGTGCCATGCGGGCCGTGCACCGAGCCGGTCTCGCCGTGGCCGTCGCCCTGGCAGAAGATGGAGTTGCGGCCGTACTGCTCGTCGATGCGCACGATTTCGGAGGCGATAATATCAGTCGCCTCATCCCAGCTGATGCGCTCGAACTTGCTCTTGCCGCGCGTTTCGGGATGACGGTCTCCGTCCGGATCCCAGTCGACGCGCTTCAGCGGGAACGGGATGCGGTTGGGAGAGTACGTGCGCGTCTTATACAGGAAGGAGAACGGGGAGTTGAGCGACTTCATGCCCGGCTCGAACGTGTGGCCGCGCGCCTCGATGGTCCAGTAGTTCAAGTCCTCCTTGGTGTAATGGTCGTCGAAGTGCACCGGGCGCATACGAACGATCTTGCCGTCCTTGGAGTCGACGGCCGTGATGTTCGCACCGTTGCCGAACGAGCACAGCGACATGTTCTTGTAGATCGTCTTGTCGACAGTTTGCATAGCCTCCTGCTTTCTCTCTCGATCTATCTAATCTCGTCCTGACCCGAGGCCCTTCGTTGCGCCTCGAAGGCGGCGTTCGGGTCGAAGGCATCTTTGCTTGAGCGTTGTATTTGGGGCAGGCGCACGCCCCGCGAAACAATCCCCCTCGTGGGCCTTCGGCGGCCCAATGCCTGTTTTTTACTGTACGAGCCGCAGGCTTCAAGGAAAATAAGCGCTACGTTGAGCTAGCTCCACGGTTCGTGAAGCAGCGGTTGCGGTTGCGACGTGGCTGCAGGCCGCATGTGCTTATGGAACAGCGAGGGTCCGCAGGGTGGAGCTCGCATGCGGCGCGACGCAGATTCTCAAAGCCGTGCCACGCCTACAGGCTCCCCTAATTTCGGAAATAGCGCCGAACCTGCAGTTAGTTTGCAGTTAGTTAAACGATGTGTTGTGCTAGGTACGCAAGACGGTGCTCTTGAGAGCGCCAATCTTGTGCGGCAAGAAGTACCATGGTTTTCTAGGTGTCTTATGGCTTAAAGCCGTGCGGTGCCGAGCTTGCGAACTCGGCATGGACGCAGAAGGTTTTTGCCAACGCGCAGGATTTGAAGGGGGAGCGCATGAACATCGAGTACCTACGTTATTTCCTGGACGTCGTAAACACCAAATCAATCACCAAAGCTGCGCGCCTGAACTTCATATCGCCCCAAGGCATGAGCCGCGCCATGGGCGAGTTCGAAAAGGAAATCGACTGCAAATTGCTCGAACGCTACCCCAACCGCCTCGGGTTCACGGAACAATGCGAACAGCTCGTTCCTGCGGTAACGAAAGTCGTATCGGCATACGATGAACTCGTCGGGCTCGTTGACCACCTGCATGCGGCTAACGGCGCCGAGGGATTATCAACGGGGGGCCTACGCCTGCTTTGCCAGCCTATTTCTTCGTTTTGCTTCTTCCCCGACGACATTATGGATTCGCTGCTGCGCACTGGAGATATACGGTGCCTCGAGGCCGACAATCAGGCGATTTTCCAGGAGCTCAAGGGCCTTTACAACGATTCGACGAAGCAACTTGCGG
>CAMPAJ010000056.1 GCA_946631805.1 uncultured Eggerthellaceae bacterium | reverse complement strand
CCCGCTGCTCTTGCTTGCGCAGAATCGCCTCGAGCAGATATTCGCCAGAAACCTCCGCGCCGCGCCCTCTGTTATATATAAAAGATTCGCGGACCGCATCGATGGCACTACGCCATTCGTCCCCCCGCAAGAGCATATCGGCTACGGTACCGCCGATAGCGCTTGCGTTCGACGGGTCGAACGAAACGCCAATCTGATTGCGAAGCGATATATCCGTAGGTTCGATCCCCAGATCTTGCCAATCGGGATTCCCGACTTTCATCGGAGTATCTACGAAGATGCACGGCTTAAGCGTCGAGAACGAGAACTCGCACGCAATCGAAGACCAATCCGTTATGAGCACATCGGACGTCCAGATGGTGCTGTTGGACGAGAAATCGTGCTCGAAATACAACTCGTCGTCGCCATAGGATTCGAAACGAGCTTGCAAGGCCTCCCAACGGGGACGGTATCGCTTCGTATACTCTGGATGGGGCCGCACGATAATGCGCCAACCCCGCCCGAGCATCCCGGCCATCATGTCGTCGAAGCAAGAGTCGAGCAGGTTGCCCTCCTGCCACGAAGGGGCGACGAGCACCGTCGGCCTTGCATTTTGGACGCCGCCCCGGGCAACCATGCGCTCGTATGCGGCGATTTCCTCATCGATGAGGTCATAGCCGGCTTCGACAAGGCGCTTGGGCGGCAAACCGTAAAGCTGTTCGGCCTTGCGCACCTCCGCTACCTGGTGCGGGCCGATGCACAAGAGCGTATCGTAGTGGTCGTAAGCAGTACGCGTGGGCGTGAGGTGACATGACATCATGTGATGGAACATGAACACGTACTCGATATCCTTGCGAACGTACGAGCGCTTGAGGTAAAACGTCTCCAGGTCCTCGAGGGTCGTAACCACAACGTCGGCGTCCATCTTCATCATGAGCGTTATAGCTCGCTGCGTACCTATATAGTAAGGACGCAGCCGAGGCTGATCCTTGGCCAAAGCAAATACCTGGTCGTCTGGGTCATTCGTCACGTAATGCACGATAACGTCCGAATGATCAAGCAAATACCCGATTGCGCCCTTGAAGTACTTGAAGAACCCCGACCCCTCCGAATAGAACACGATATGCTTTCCGACGACGTTGAAGAAACGCTTGTAGTCGGCCTTTTCGCGCTTGGCAAGCGGATCTCGTTGATACCACTTCCTGCCACCATTTTGCGCAAGCGCCTCAAGTTCCGCAAGCTCGACGCGGCTCGCGGCAAGGTCCTCGTAGTCAATATGCTTCTTCGGCGGCATCATGACGTTCATGAGGGCCTGAATCGCAATTGCCGATAAATTCGAACATATCCAGTAAAACGCCATGCCAGCAGCCACGAATACGCCCAAAACGAGAGACAGCGCGATGGAAATGCCATTCGTCATGTTCTTCTCGGCCCGTGATTGCTCGCGCTGTAGCGGATTGATGCGGTTCTGCGCAAAGCCCATCGCGACGGCCGACAACCCCGCCAATACAGGCATGATCCACGACAGTCCTCCGTCCTCGACGGGAACGAGGCCGAGGAACTCGGTGCCAGGCGTGCCGGAATCGGTGATCGAATGGATGACGTCTACCAAGCCGAACAGGATGATGATCTGGATGGCAAGCGGGATAAGCGAAAGGAGCGGATGGTATCCCTTTTCCTTGTTCATCTGGTTTTGACGCTCGCCGATGGTCTCGCGGTCCCCGAAGTACTTCACCTTAAGGCGATTGACGTCGGGCATAATCTGCACCATCTTGATTGAGTTCCACTGGACCCACAGCGACATTGGTATCAGAATGACCTTCGTGATGAGCGTGAACAGCAGTATGGCAAGCCACCAATTACCCGTCAACGCATAGCAGGGGTCAACTATCAGCTGCAGAACACTTGCTATTGCCGAAAACATCGCCACCTCATTGCCCAAAAATACATGTTTGCCAATTCTAACGCTATCAGTAAGCCGCGTTGTACAATGGCCTCATGACTTCAGCTAGATTCGATATATCAGTACCCAAAGCCGTTCATCGTGCTTTGAGCGCACTCGAGGACGCCGGTCACGAAGCCTGGCTGAGCGGGTCATGCGTCCGCGATGCCTTGCTGGGACGCGCGATCGCCCGATTCGATATCTCGACATCGGCTACGCCGAACCAGATAAACGACGTATTTGGATCGGCAAACCTTGCCGCAAGCACCGCCGGCGCCTTCCGTCTTTGCATGCACGCCCCCGATGCTGCTTGCGATGTGCAGATTGCACCGTATTTGATTGCGCGTTCACGGCCGGGCAACCACGCCGTCATCGACGTCCAACCCGCCGCATCCCTCGACGAGGACCTCGCTCACCGCGATTTCACTATCGACGCCATCGCATTCCACCCCATGCGGGGATTCCGCGATTACACTGACGGCTTGAGCGATTTGGGAAACCGCTCGATACGCGCTGTCGGCAAGGCGAGCGAGCGGTTTTCGGAAAGGGGCATGCGCATTCTTCGGGGATGTAGACTGTCCTCGCAGATCGGATTCGATATCGAGCCCACGACCATGCAGGTCATGACCGCGCACAAGATGCGCCTCACGAGCATGCCTCCCTCGCTCGTCGTGGAGGAACTCGAGGCGCTTCTGCTCGGCGATTACGTCCATGATGCCCTCATGAGCTCCATCGACGTAATCGTGGCCCTCATGCCCGAGATCGCGGCATGCAAGGGCTTCGACCAGCGTACCCCCTACCATATATATGATGTATGGGAGCACATCGCCTGGGTCGTGCAACGCAGTCCCGCGACGCCACTCGCTCGCTGGGCGGCGCTCTTCCACGATATCGGCAAGCCGGCAGCATGCTTCATGGAAGGCGAACGCGCCCACTTTTTCGGCCATGCCCTGCTCAGCGCGACTATGGCACGCGCGATTATGCTGCGCCTGAACATGCCCCCGCAATTTGCGGAACGCGTGTTGACGCTCGTGAGAATTCACGACGACATGATCTTGGCAGAAGAGGAAGCGGTCAAGCGCGAGCTCGAACGCCCCGGATACGATTACGAGCTGCTCGAAACCCTATGCGGCATCAAGCGAGCCGATGCGCTCGCGCAATCCGATTTGGCGCTCCCCCGCCTGCAGCTTGCAGAGGCGCTCGCGCGCACGTTGGACGGCTTGCGCGAATCAGGGGAGACGAGCTAGGAAGAGCGTCGGGCCCAGAAGGCTATCAGCGCAAAAGTCCTCACAAGCAACGATGCCACCGCGTTAAACGGTGGCATCGTGCTGTTTAGCTTCTGGGTTTTCCGAGTCTCAGGTAACCTTGCCAGATGCTGTAGTAGGGTCCCACGTCGATTTCATGGCCGGTCTGGTCGCCCGTGCGCCCGAATACTCCCCCGGTCTCGGCGATGTGGGCGCCGACGGTCTTGCCCTTGCCCAAATAGATCTCGGTATGTTGGCGTCCGCCCTCCCGATGAACAAGGAGGATATCGCCGCGCTTGAGTTTGCTCGTGCCGCTATGCCACACGAAGCCGCGCGGCGTGAGCTCGCTGCGCATGTTGCCGGTATATACGGCGTCGCCCGTGCTCAGACCCGCGCTCTTCAGCGCCGAGATGACGAGTGACGAGCAGTCGTAATCTGGCCCCCAACGCCCACCGAGGTCCTGCGTGTAGCCGTGGCTATCGTCATTGGCGATGTTGATTGCCCAGCGAACGTAGCGCTCGATGGTGACATCGAGCGTCGAGGCGGAACCGATGGCGCCGCTCTCTTTGGCAACGTACCACTTATCGCCCACGTTGAACGCCATATCGCGTATGACGTAGCCCTCATCGGGATCGCCGTAGTACTTGTTGCCGCCGACTTTGAAGAAACCGGTCTTCGCGACGGCGTACGACCCGATGCTGACCATGCGGTACTTCTCTTCCACGCCATCGTAGACATCGGATTTAACCCAACCGGCCGCTGCAACGAGCTTCCCATTGCCATCGGCCAAGACGAAACCTTTCGTAGTCTCCCGCTTGCCATTGACGAGCGCATAGCCCCACTTGGTTGCACATGCCGCATATCCAGCCTTGGCATCTTTCTTGACAGCGGGATCAACGATGCGATTGACAGCGAGCTTTCCGCTCGAATCAAGCCAATAACGCTTCGATTTTGCGGTCATGACGTTGATGGGCGACTCGGTCGTTTTAATCCAAGTGCTTACCTGCTTTTTGCCCTTCTTGTAATACGACCAGTTCTTGCCGCTGCCGACCCAGCCATCACGCGCCGTCTTTTTGACGAGCTGCACCTTTATGCTGTAAATACCGCGGCCCTTTGCCGTACCTGCGGTCGCGCCGTTGCACACACGGGCCTGCCAGCCAACGCCGCGCACGTACGTGCGGTACACGACATCGTACGTTTCGGCGAGTTTGCCGCTGAGCTTAATCTGAATGGCCTCGATATCGCTATGGTTGCCGACGGACTTGCCGTTCTTCTTCCAGGCTTGCCACGTACCGTCCGAAAGACGCACACGGTACTTGATGTTCCCACTCGACGTGCCCTTATCCAGGGCTATGGCGAAGTTTTTCACGTTCTTCTTTTTAGCCGCCTTGCCCGCCGCAGAATTATTGGACATCCAGTTCTGCCAAGAAGAGCCGACCTGTTTCGCGCGATAGCGAACGCCGACGATGCCCGTTCCCGCCGCAGCGCTCTTCGCGGGCTTCTCGGTCAGCTTCACCTGGATAGCACGCAGCTTCGACTTGCTTTTGCCGGCTTTTTGGCCGTTCTTCTTCCAGGCTTGCCATGCGCCATCGGAGCCCAGAACGCGGTACTCTACGTTGTACCACTGCGAAATCTTGCCGGTTAGAGCAATGCGCACCACTTCGATACGCTCGGCTTTCTTGCCGGTCACGCCTGCGACCTTGCCGTTCTTTTTCACGGACTGCCAACCGTAGCCATGCACGTACGTTTGATACTGGATGGTACCGCTCGTCTTCGCGTTCAGCTTGAGTTTGAGGCCGGTGAACTGCTTTTTCTTGGATACTTTTGCCGTCTTGCCATCCGAGTTCCAGATCCACGGGCTGCCCGCGCACACGGCATACTTCACTTGGGCTTTGGGTGCGGTCTCTACCACCACGGGCTCAGCCGGCTCAGCCAGCTCTCCTGCCGGCTCTCCTGCACCCACCCCTTCTTCCAAGTTAGCTGCCTCGAGCTGCCCCAATTCGGCATAAGCTTTTTGCACGACGGGACCCGACACCATGCCCGCCACGACAATCAGACATACCGCAAAACAGGAAATGAGCCATGCTCGAACGCTCGCACTAGCCATAAGCTTGTTTCCTTTCGATTGCATTATCAGGTAATAGGCTATTCTAATACATCTGTTAGTATCGAGTTTTGAAATCGCAAAGACAAACGGATGGAGCACATGTGGCCAAAGCCCAGCAAGAACGCCTTATGTTCATCGACGAGCTAGAAGTATGGGTTCTGTACAAGCGCATGCGGTCAAAGAGCCTGCGCATAAAACCGCCCGACGGGCGCATCGAAGCATCCGTGCCCATCGGCACGCCTGATTTCGAGGTCGAGCAGCTCGTACGGCAAAAGCACGCATGGATAGTCCGCGCGCGCGAACGGGTTGCCGACTCCCCCATGTCGCAAGCGGAATCTGCCGACGAGCGGCAGGTGAAGGAATGGCGTGCCATCGTAGAGGCATGCGTTCCGCCTCTTGTCGCGGCATGGGAACCCATTTTGGGCGTGAAGGCCGGCAAGCTCGCTTACCGCAACATGAGGAGCCGATGGGGCAGCTGCCAACCTTCCACGGGTCGCATCTGCATAAACGTGCGCCTTGCGCTCTATCCCCCCGAATGCCTGGAGTACGTCGTCGTGCACGAGCTCTGCCACCTGCTGGTAAGCGGGCACGGGCCCGATTTCCACAAGCTGATGAGCTCCGTCATGCCCGATTGGCGCGAGCGGCGCGCCAAGCTCAAATAGCGCTTAGCCCAGCCACTGGTACGCCGTCGAGCGACCGGCACCGACTTTCTGCACGATGCCTTCCTTGACCATTTTGCCAAGAGCAGCCTCAACGGTCGCCTCGCTCACATCGGCAAGCGCCTCGCGAATCTGACGTTTGCTCACAGCCGAACCCGCCTGCTCGACGAACGTTCTCACGCGCTGAGACTTTCCAGTATTCGAAGACGCGTCGAGCTTCGCGAAGAGCTGCCGGTACGCCTCGTGAAGGGTTTTGAGCCAGTATGTCGCATACGGCGCATAATCGTTACGGCCGCGATCCCAGCCTTCGACGCATGCGTTCAAAGCATCGTAGTATTCCATAGCCGTACGTTCGATAATCCGCTCGATGCTTACGTAACGACCTATGTCGAACCCCGATTTCTCGAGCAAAAGCTGGGAGAACAGCCGCGCTATGCGACCGTTGCCCTCATCGAAGGGGCGAATGCACAAGAAATCGACCGTGAACACCGCATTAAGGAGAAGCGGGCTGCATGCATCGGCGCTGAACGCATCGGCAAGGCTATCGCACGACCCGCCGAGCACGAGCGGAGTCTCGAACGCCGTTATCGGGCTCACTGGCATGGCCTGTGCATGGCCGTCGACCTGCACATACATATAGTCCTTTTTTCGGTAGCGGCTTTTGCGGCCAAGCCCTCGATGCTCGTAGAGCGTTTCGTAGAACTTCAAGATGCTGCTCGTCGAGAGCGCGAGATTGCCCGCGTCTTCGTGGAGCAGGCGATACCCATTGTCTAGACCCTTGATTTGAAACTCCAGATCCTCGACGGCATCGGCTCCTTCGAGCAGCTCGCGTGTACGTGCGGCGTCGACGTACAAGCCCTCGATATGCATAGAGGAATCCACGTCGCCGAAACGGGCATCATCACGTTGCGCCTCGAGCCATTCGGCATGCGCGTCCCGAATCGTATCGAACCTGCCCTTATCCTCGTACAACCTGACGTTTGCGGTGCCAACCTCACCATCAAAGAGACTTTGCGGCAAGCGCCGATAATCGAATGTACGCATGGTCACCCCCATATAAGGTTTCCCGTCATTCACCAAATACCACAAGCGGGCCCTACGGCAATGCGAAACGAGGCGTCAACCCCAAGTCCAGTCCCTTTCGGCACCCATTGGGCAGCAAGATCTCCGTTTCTGCCTAATTGTAGGTCAAAATAGGCAATAAACGTCAAGTTCACCGAGGTTAATTGGTTGTTTCCACCGTTTTCTGCCTAATTTGCATGATTGAATGATTGTGGGGTTAATCCATCGAGAGAGGAGGAGCTCTATGGCTAAACAGCTAGTCGTAGACCCAAAGAAGTGCGTCAGCTGCCGCACGTGCGAGCTGGTCTGCTCGTTCAAACATAATGAGGAGTTCAACCCGCGCCTGTCCAACGTGACCGTGTTCCATTACGAGGAAGCGGCCATCACCGTGCCCATCATGTGCATGCAATGCGACGAGGCCTGCTGTGCCGCGATCTGCCCGACCGGGGCGCTCAAGCGCAATGCCGAGGGCGTCATCACCCACGATGCCAACAAGTGCATCGTCTGCAAGATGTGCGTAAGCGCTTGCCCGCTTGGCAACGTATCGTACTCGGTTGCTAAGAAGAAGATTTTCAAGTGCGACCTGTGCGACGGCGAAACCTGGTGCGCCGTGCATTGCCCGACTGGCGCCATCAGCGTCGTGGACCCCAACGAGGTGCCCGACAAAAAGCAGCTCGCCGCCGATAAGCTCAAGGCAGCTGTCGAGGAGGTGTGTGCATAATGACACGCGGAAATGGCTGGGTCGGAACGATCCTTCGCGTCAACCTGACCGACGGCACCATCAAGAAGGAGCCGCTGAACATGAAGGACGCCAACGATTTCGTGGGCGCCCGTGGCCTTGGCACCAAGTATTACTGCAACGAGGTCGATCCCAAGGTCGACCCGCTGTCGCCCGAGAACAAGATGATCTTCATGACCGGCCCGCTCACCGGCACTGCCGCCTGCTCGGCCGGCCGCTACGAGGTCGTTTCGAAGGCGCCGCTTACCGGCATCATCGGCGCGGCGAACTCCGGTGGCCACTTCGGCCCCGAGCTGAAGTACGCCGGCTACGACGGCATCATCTTCGAGGGCAAGGCCGACCATCCCGTCTACCTGCACATCGACGACGAGCTCGTCGAGCTGCTCGACGCCACCGACCTGTGGGGCCAGGGCGTGCATCCGGTCACGGAAGCCATGGAAGAGCGCCACGGCAAAGTCCGCGTCGCCACCATCGGCACCCCGGGCGAGCGCGGCGTGCTGTTCGCCGCCATCATGAACGACAAGAACCGCGCTGCCGGCCGTGGCGGCATGGGCGCCGTCATGGGCTCCAAGAACCTGAAGGCCGTCGTCGTGCGCGGCACGGGCGGCGTAAAGGTCGCAAACCCCAAGGGCTTCATGGACGAGATCACGCGCGCCCGGACCATGCTGCGCGAGCATCCCGTCACCGGCGCCGGCCTGGGAGCGCTCGGCACCGAGGTGCTCGTGAACATGATCAACGAAGTCGGCGGCCTGCCGCTGCGCAATGCCCGCGACGGCGCGTACTGGGACAAGGCAGACGACACCTCCGGCGAGCGCCTGGCCGAAACGTACCTGGTCAAGAACCAGGGCTGCTTCGGGTGCACCATCGCCTGCGGCCGCGTGACCAAGATCGAGGGCCGCGGCAATTTGGACGGTTTCGGCGAGGGCCCGGAATACGAGGCCGGTTGGTCCTACGGCGCCGC
>CAMPAJ010000055.1 GCA_946631805.1 uncultured Eggerthellaceae bacterium | reverse complement strand
CAACATGGATGGCGTGTACTTCATGATGAAGTACGGCTACGCCGAGTGCGCCAAGGGTGGCCACGGGTCCATTGTGCTCGTGAACTCGCTCGCCGGCTTCAGCGCAGCAGGCAGCGTGGCTTACGCCGGCGCAAAAGGTGCTGTGCGTGCATGGACGGTCAACCTGGCGAAGAAGCTCGCACCCATGAAAGTGCGCGTGAACGCCGTTATTCCAGGCCTCATCGACACCGACATGACGCATCCGGCTGGCATGGATGAGCTGTTCGAGAAGTACGTGGCCCCCAATGCGGCCAAGATTCCGCTGGGCCGCTTGGGCAGCATCGACGACATCGCCAATGGCGTATTGTATCTGGCCTCCGATGCGTCGGAGTGGGTGACGGGTCATAGCATCCTCATCGACGGCGGCGACCTTTTGTAGGGCAAGCGCACCGTCGCAACACATAGAACCTGCTCGGGCAAGCAGCTCTGGCGCTAACGCAGGGGACGGGCGAGAGCATCTAACCGTACGGCCTGCCCAAGCAGAGCGACCACTTTGTAAGGGGGAGATAATGGAATTCGCCGTCGTCATGATGGGCGTTAAGGTGTCCAAGGAAGAAGTGGCCGACCTCGCCCGCAAGGGCGGCGCGTTCGACTTCGTCGGCGCCGGCATCGGCATGGCTATCTTCATCCTGCTCGTCGGTATGGACCCGGCAGGTGGCATGCGCACCTGCATGATCGTCGCACTCGTGGCATGGATCGTGCTGTTCCTCATCACGTTCCTGCTGAAGAAGCCCGAAGCCGATCAGATGGAAGACTAGCTGCCGACCAAAGGGGTGACCATTGGGGAGGCTCCCCAATGGTCACTGACCAAAAGGGACAGTCCCCCAATGGTCGGATAGTCTTCCGGTCAACGATTCCAGGTCGAAGGGACCGCTCTTTTCGGCCTATCCCGCGGCAGCTGCGGACGCTCTCTCTTCTGTAGCTGTCGGCAAGCGCGCGGGCTTGCCGCCCTCCCAATCCATTCGACAAGCCCGCCCGCTTGATAAGATGCACATGCAAACGATTTTCGCGAAAGGAACTCTGATGACGGAGATTTCAAGCAAGGATTTCGAAAGCTACTTCAAAGGCAAGGACTGGGTGCACCAGCTCGGCTTCTGCGCGCCTGACTGGCGACAGTTCATGATCGAGCACAACAAGCTGTTCGGCTCGGGTCCGTTCTTCTACACGACCAACACGTTCGGCAAGTTGCTCTACCATGGCGAGGAGGTCGACTGCACGGGGCTCGAGTTCCACGCGAGCTATGGCGCGTGGGGCAGCCACTCCATCGAGGTTGTCACGCAGAACGATTGGTCCATTCCGACCATGTTCACGGAGCTCAACAAGCAGGACGAGCCGGGGCTCAATCACGTGCACATCTTCGTTGACAGCCTCGCCGAAGCGCAAGAGGCATGCGATTTCTACGGTATTCCCGTAATAACCGTGGGCTATCCCGACCTCGAGAACGCGCTCGAGAAGGCGCGTGCGACCGGCGTGCCCGAGGAGCAGGTGCTCGCGAACGCCGGCAAGCCATCGTTCATGGTGGCTGACATGCGCAAGAAGGTAGGCTTTGCGGTGCAGTTCATCGAGCCGCGCGCCAAGCGCCTGCACGATGCCATCCTGGGTGCCAAGGACAAATGGGATGGCGACCCGGAGCACATGTTCATCCCGATGGGCGGGAAGTAGCGCTCATGAAAGCGTGAACAGGGGACACTGATAATTGACTGGGCTGCCGAAGGCGTCTTCGTGCAGCTAGGCGATAATGGAGCCCGGCCGAGCCAGCGACCCCACTCGGGACTGTCCGCGAATGCGTGACCTACCTCCGATTTGTCCTGGCCGGCCGGGCGCCGGAGGCCATCCTCATGACCTCATAGGAGCTTGGCCTTGCGACCTTCGCCCACAAACCAAGCGAAGTGTAGCACATGACCCGTCAGTGTCCCGTCTAGGATGCAGCCTCCGTCGCCGCAGGCAAGGGAGCGAGTGGACGGAGGGGCCATGCTAGACGGACCGGGGCGCCGGCGTTCGCCGGCGTCGACACGCACAAGGAAGACAAGACCAGTAACATCGGCATTCGCATAGTGTTCAACGTGAAAAGGGGTCGTAGCCAATTTCACATAGTCGCGTTCTCCATCACGGCCCCCGATTCTGGCAAGGATGACCCAGTCAAAGTGGTTCCTCGACCTCGACGCCTATGGTCGCGACCTGGAGCGGCTGGCCGCGCTTGAGGGCTTTGGCGGCCACTACATGCAGCTTGCACGTGGGGCTCTTTGGCCGTGCCAGGTAGCTGCCCATCATGACGCGTTTGCGAAGCGCTTCGGGTTCAACATGTATGCGAGCTCCGATGATGCGCTCCTTCTGGACTCCATAGGATCGGTGGGCCAGATAGAGGCCTTTCGCCGCAGGCCGCACCCCATGTGCCGCCACTGCGACAACGGCGCGCTCACGATTGCGCCCTGGAAGCAATCAGGGTATGAGGCAGGGGAGTGGCTCGCATGAAACCCATCGTGTGCCGACTGTCGGCCTCGGCCGCATATAATTGGAATCGAAACCCTTAAGGCGAGAGGAAACATAATGGATTCCGCTAACCAAGGCACCAGTTCCACCGGTTCGCAGCGCACGGCGGCGCAGGCTGGCTGGCATGTGTCGCGCTACAACCTAAGCGCTCCGGTGCCCGGCAAAAAGACTGTGGCCATAGCCAATCTGTACAAGGGCACGTGCGCCGAGTACAGTCCGATTGAGCTGTACCTGATGAGCGTGCTTGACGATATAGCCGAGGACCACCCGATCATACCTCGCCTATCCAAGAGGGGCGTCATCGCGAATTTCGATGAGCGGGCGGCCCTCGAGACGATGGGGCGTGGATCGTGCGCGGGGTCCCGGTCTGTGGGGCTCACCATTTGCCCGACCATGGGCTGCAACTTCGACTGCCCGTATTGTTTCGAGAACCATCGTGCGGGCAAGATGACCGCAGACGTGCAGGATGACGTGGTGGCGCTCGCCGAGCGCATGATGGATGCCTCTGGGTCCAACAACATACGCGTCACCTGGTTCGGGGGCGAACCTCTGCTCGCACCCGGCGTGATCGAGTCGCTTTCGCGCCGCCTCATGGCTCTGGTCGAGGAACGTGGTGGCGAGTACCATGCAGGCATCATCACGAACGGCTACCTGCTCACGCAAGAGAACGTGCGCATGCTCGACGAATGCAAGGTCGGCTCGGCCCAAGTGACCCTCGACGGCATGCGCGAAGCCCACGACGCTACGCGCCATCTGGCGGGTGGCGGTCCCACGTTCGACCGCATCGTGGAAAACCTGCGTGCACCCATTCCCTTCCGGGTGGACATCCGCCATAACGTGCACGCCGATAACCGCGACCAGATGGACGAACTTGAGGCATTCGTGAAAAAGCTAGCGGAGGAATCTGGCAACGATATAAGCTACTACCCCGCGCCTGTGAGCGGATCGGAAGTTGCGGACGAACGTGGAGAACAGGTGGACCTGCTCTGCGGTGGCACCGATTCGGAGGTCGGCATCCGGCAGGACGCGAATCGATTCACGGCTGGGCGCGGCAGCTACTGCGGCGCGCAGAACATCTGGGTAGTGGGCATCGACGACAAGGGCAACCTGCAGAAATGCTGGGAGGCGGTCGACAAGCCGCAGATTAGCTTCGGTACCGCGCACGATTGGGATCCGAGGGACCCGTTCGCGACGGCGGCGTGTCCCGACAACCTGACCAAGTACCTCAACACGGCGTGCCCCGTTCCCGACGACGAGTGCCGCGAATGCGTGTGGTTGCCGCATTGCGCGGGCGGCTGCCCGCACAAGCGCCTGTTCGCAACCCGGGCATGCGTGCCCTACAAGAACGATTCGGAAGCATACGTGCTCGCGCTCCACGCGCGCATCGGGGAAGCAAAAACCGCCAAGGAACGTGAAATGGAATCGTAGCCAATTTCACGCGTTTAGTTGGCGAGTGAAGCCGAAGCAACGCAGGCGAACGCCCGAAGCGCCGCCCGATTTCGAGCGAGCAGCATGGGCATGGGTTTTGGAGAACACAGCGCCTCGCGCGACAATTTGCGTTTCGTACGGTAGTATATCGCTTGTTGGAATGCGGTAGTTAACGACGGGCGAAGCCGGAAGGGGCTGCTGTTATGGCCAAGTACCTTTCGCCCATCGACGTATGGGCGATTGCTTTCGGATGCATCCTCGGTTGGGGCGCCTTCGTCATGCCCGGGACCACGTTCCTGCCGTTCGCCGGGCCTGCCGGTGCCGTGCTTTCCATGGTCTTGGGCACGGCCATCATGCTCGTTATCGCACGTAACTATGCGTACCTCATGCGCAAACGACCCGATACGGGCGGCGTCTACGCGTATGCGAAAGAAGCGTTCGGCCGCGACCATGCGTTCCTATGCTCGTGGTTCTTGAGCTTGTCGTACCTGACCATCGTGTTCCTCAACGCCACGGCGCTGTTCGTCATGGGGCGCACGGTGCTCGGCGCATCTTGGCAGGTCGGTTTCAGCTACCAGGTGGCCGGCTACGACATTTTCTTCAGCGAGATCCTGTTCACGGCCTTGCTGCTCGCCGTGACGGGCGCCTTGTTCGTCGCGCACAAGAAGCTCCTGCAGCGGTTGCAGACCGTGCTTGCCATCGTTCTGATTGTCGGCGTGGTCGCCATCGGTTGCGCAGCTCTTCCGCATATCCAGTTGGAACGGCTTGCCGACGTGGCTCCCGGCGAAAGCTTCGATCCGGTTTTCGGCATCGTCGCGCTCGTGCTGCTCGCCCCGTGGATGTTCGCGGGCTTTGACGCCATTTCCCTCGAGACGTCCCACTTTAACTTCTCGGCCCGCAAGTCGTGGCCGATTTTTGTCGTGGCCATCCTTGCGGGCGGCTTTTCCTACATAGCCCTCACGCTTGCGAGCACGGCCTGCATCCCGGAGGGGTTCGCCTCCTGGCACGATTACATTGCCAGCCTCGGCAGCCTGTCGGGCGTGGCGTCCATACCGGTGTTTCATATGGCGCAGGTCACGATGGGCGATGGCGGCCTGGTCTTGGTTGTGCTCACGGCGCTCGCGGCCATTCTGACCGGCGTCATTGGCGCTTCCCGCGCGACCATTCGCCTGCTCTCGACGATGGCCGAGGACAACATCCTCTCGAAGGAGTTTTTGGGCACGACGTTTTGCATCGTGTTCGTCATGGGGATATCGATCCTCATCTCGCTTTTGGGGCGCAACGCCCTCAACTGGTTCGTCGAGCTCACGTCGTTCGGCGCCATCGTGGGATTTGGCTATGCGTCCGCCTCGGCATACAAGATCGCCAAAATCGAAGGCGATCGGTCCGCACGCGTTACAGGCATGATCGGCTCGGTCATCGCGATTGCATTCGCGGCTGTGCAGCTCGTTTCGCGTTTCGGTCCCATCGAGACCATGGGCGCCCCTTCGTTTCTGCTGCTGGCGCTGTGGTGCTTGCTCGGTTTCCTGTTCTACTGGCGCACGATGCGCCAAAGCAAGCTCGCCGAGTTCGGGGGCGCCTCGCTATCGGGCACGATCTTGTTCTGCCTGCTGTTCTTCTGCGTCGTCATGTGGTTTGCCAAGACGCTTGTCGGTGAGGCCGATACGGCGCATATGCGCGAGGTCGTCATCGGACATGCGACCGTGCTCATCGCGTTCGTCGCCATCGGGCTCATCGTCATGCTCTACGTGCAGAGCCTTTTGAGGCAACGGCAGGAAGAGCTGGAGCGCGAGAAGATTCGCGCCGAGGAAAGCAGCAAAGCCAAAAGCCAGTTCCTGTTCAACATGTCGCATGATATCCGCACGCCCATGAACGCGATTTTCGGGTACACCCATCTTGCGCTCAACGAGCCGGATGTGCCACCGCGCATCAGGGAATACATCCAGAACATCGATGTATCGGAGCGCCATCTGCTCACGCTCATCGACGATATTCTGGAGATGAGCCAAATCGAAAGCGGCACGGTCGAACTCGAGCTTGCGCAGGCGGACCTACACCAGGTTTTCGACGAGGTTCGCAACATGTTCGACGTCCAGATGCGCGGGAAGGGCATCCGGTTTGCGGTCGACACTTCGCGGGTGGCGGATAGCTCCGTGCTATGCGATAAAAAACGGCTTGCGAGGCTTGCTCACAACCTGTTGAGCAACGCGTACAAATTCACCCCCGAAGGTGGCGAGGTTTCGGTCACGCTCATTCAGAAACAGGATGCCGAGCCGGGCCGCGGCAGTTACGAGCTGCGCGTGAAAGACACCGGCATAGGCATGAGCGAAGAGTTCGTGGGCAAGCTGTTCGACGCGTTCGAACGCGAGCGCACGTCGACGGCGAGCGGCTTGCGGGGAACGGGCCTGGGCATGGCCATCACGAAGAACATCGTGGACATGATGCAGGGATCGATTCAGGTCAACACGAAACTCGGGGAGGGGACGGAGTTCGTCGTGGCCTTCAGCTTGGAGCTGGCCGACGACGATGCGGCTCCTCAAGGGCCCGAAGAAGGTAAAGACAACCCAATTGAAGCCTATGATTTTAGTACAATGAGACTACTTCTTGCAGAAGACAACAAGGTGAACCAAGAGATCATGGCCATGCTCTTGAGCGGTGGCGGTTTCGAGGTCGATATTGCCGAAAACGGCAAGGAGGCCGTCGATGCCGTCGCGCAAGCCGAGCCCGGTCGTTACGATGCGGTCCTGATGGACATACAGATGCCCGTCATGGACGGCTACGAAGCGGCGCGCCTCATCAGGAGCATGCCAGATGCGCAGCGTGCGCAGGTTCCCATAATCGCCGTGACGGCCAACGCGCTGGACGACGATGTGCGGGAAGCGCTTGCGGCGGGGATGAATGCCCATGTGGCTAAACCCATCGACCCGCGCAAGCTCATGAGTACGCTCGCAAGCGTATTGCATGTCGGGGCGGGCGCCGGGCATGCGGGCAATGCCGGGCGTTAGGCACAGGTGGCGAAAGGCGCAGGTGCAGAAGGTACAGGAGATGGCTGGGATGTGGAAGAGCCATGATAGGCTGAATGCCGTGAACGGCAAGCGGCTCGTTCTTATCGCGGATGACGAATCGACCAATCGCGCGCTCATGGAGCTCGCCCTTCAAGGCGAATACGACGTTGTTTTCGCCGAAAACGGCCAGGAAACGCTTGACCTCATGCGCCAACATAAGGACGAGCTGTCGCTGGTGCTGCTCGATTTGATGATGCCCGTTCTGGGCGGCATGGACGTTCTCAAGCAGGTCAAAGGCGATCCGGATATCGGCAAGATTCCCATAGTCGTCGTCACGTCGGACCAGAAGGCCGAAGTCGAATGCCTGCTCATGGGCGCGCGCGACTTCATTCCGAAGCCGTATCCGCAGGCAGACGTCATAAAAGCACGTGTATGGCGCATCATCGAGCTTTCCGAGGACCAGCAAATCATCAGCTCGACTGAGCGCGATAGCCTTACCGGGCTGTACAATCGCGAGTATTTCTACAGCTACGCCAATGTCATAGATGTCCATCGCAAGGAAACGCCGATGGATGCCATCGTCCTGGACATCAACCATTTCCACATGATCAACGAGCGCTTTGGCGCGACATACGGCGACAAGGTGCTCAAGAGCATAGCCGATTCGCTGCGCGATGCAGTCAATGATCGAGGGGGTATAGTGTGCCGGCGCGAAGCCGACACCTTCATGGTGTACTGCCCTCATGGCATCGACCATGACGTCATACTGGACAACGCCTCGGCCGGGCTTTCGTCGGGCGCCAGGAGCGACGAGACTCGCATCTGGCTGCGCATGGGCGTGTACGAGGACGTCGACAAGTCGTTGAGCATCGAGCGGAGATTCGACCGCGCGAAGATGGCGGCCGATACAGTCCAGGGCAGCTTCACGAAGCGCGTGGGCGTGTACGACAACGCGCTGCATGCCCGGGAGCTGTATTTCGAACAGCTCATCGAGGACTTTTCGGTGGCGGTCAAAGAACGGCAATTTCAGGTTTTCTACCAGCCTAAGTTCGATATTCAGCCCGAGGTCCCGGTGCTCGCGAGCGCCGAAGCTCTCGTGCGATGGCAGCATCCCACGCTCGGTTTCATATCGCCGGGCGATTTCATCCCCTTATTCGAGCAGAACGGCCTCATCCAGCAGCTCGACATGCATGTGTGGCGCGAAGCGGCAATGCAGATCAAGTTATGGAAACAGCGCTTTGGTTTTGCGGTGCCCATCTCGGTCAACGTGTCGCGCATCGATATGTACGATCCCCATCTCGTGGAGGAGCTCGTCTCGATTCTCGAGGAAAACGAGTTGACCCCCGACGAGTTATTGCTGGAAATAACCGAATCGGCTTACACCCAGGATTCAGAGCAGATTATTAGGACGGTCAATGCATTGCGCGACCTGGGATTCAAAGTCGAGATGGACGATTTTGGCACGGGGTATTCGTCGCTGAACATGATTTCCACGCTGCCCATCGATGCGTTGAAGCTCGACATGCAGTTCATCCGCAACGCTTTTAGCGACCGGCGGGATACGCGCATGCTCGAGGTCATCGTCGACATAGCCGACTACCTTTCGGTACCCGTGATTGCGGAGGGCGTCGAGACCGAGGAGCAAGTTGCCGCCCTTAGGGAAATGGGCTGCGATTACGTACAGGGTTACTTTTTCTCGAAACCTGCTCCTGCGGAAGAATACGAGAAGTTCATCGTCGAGCGCAAAAGGCTGATGGACGAAAACGCGTCTGGCGCTATGCGTGGCCATGGGGATAGCGCCGACGGGGGCTATGCCGTCACCGGTGCAAGCGGCGCGGATGGTCGGGG
>CAMPAJ010000054.1 GCA_946631805.1 uncultured Eggerthellaceae bacterium | reverse complement strand
CGGAATGCGCGAAGCAGGGCGCTCCGCCCTCCCCGCCCCATCCCGGCCTCGCGAGCTAGCGGTTACCCGCCGGAGGCGAGGGGCCGATTGGGGAATGGGCTTGAGCGCTATAACGAGGAACGCCCGCGGGGGCGGGCGTTCCGGGTGTTACTGATATATAGGGGGGAGCGTAAAGCTAGCCGGCAACGTACATCGGTTGGCCAGATTGGCCGCTGCCTTCGGCGATCTTGATGTCGGCATGCTCTACCAAGTGCTTGCAGGCACGCAGGCGCTCAGCGGCCTCGCGCAGGGCGAAGCCCAGGCCGTTGCGCTCCATCTGCAGGCGCACGCCGTGCGGGTTGCGCGGGTTGAGCTGGAAGCATGCCTCGTCGAGGTCCTGGTCGGTGTAGGACAAGCCCTCGTGGCGATAGTATGCGTCGAGGCAGAAGCCCTGGACGAGCTTCTGGCGCATGGACACCATGAGCATCATGCCGACCTGCTGCTCGCCACCCTGCTGCTCGCAGAACTGCTCCCACGTCATGCCGGAGTTGGCAACCTGCTGGTGCAGCTGGCGCTGCTCCTCGGCCATGCTGCCCTCGTAGATCTCGTCGGGAATCGAGCCCTTGAAGCGCTTGGCGAGCTCGGTGGCGGCAAGGTTGCGCTTGTAGTCCTCGTAGTACTTCATGCGGTCTTCGTCCGTCTTCTTGCGGAAATCGTCGCGCAGCTCCTCGGCTGTCTTGTACATGGGCATGTTCTTGGCGACCCATTCGTCGTTGATGACGGGCACGACTTCCTTCTGGACTTCCTTGACCGTAAGCGTGGTCTCGTATTCTTCCATGATCTCGTTGAAATCGGCGTCGAGGCCAGGACCTTGGAACGTGAAGGTGCGCGTCTCGCCAACTTCCATGCCGACGATGTTCTCGTCGAAGCCGACCGGCATGAGGTCCATGCCGAGCGTGTAGCTACGCGAGTTCGTGGTGAGACCGGGGACTTCCTCGCCATCCTTCGTCGTCTTCATCGACAGCAGAATGCTGTCATGCTCGCCCACCGGATGAGGGTCGGTCGCAACAAACGTGATGAACTGCTGCGCGAGCTGCGAAATCTGGCGGTCGATTTCCTCTTCGTCAGACGTGTAGGGCTGAGCGGTGAACGACACGGGGCTGTAGTCCTCGAGCTCGTAGGTGGGCTTGGGCACCACGTCGAGCGTGAACTGGAATGCCTTGCCACGCTTGAGCGGCATGGTCGCCTGCGGCTTCGGCGAGAACGCCGGGATGAGGTTATGCTTGTTCAGGGCGTGCGGAACGAGCATCTCGGCCGCCTGCTGTCCGACGACGGAGTCCAGATCCTTGATGCCCAAACGCTCCGACACAACCTGTGCCGGCGTCTTGCCAGCGACCGGCTGGATGTTCATCTGGGCGCAGAACTGCTCGGATGCCTGGTTGAGCGCGGTGGTCACCTCGGCGGACGAAGCCGTGGCGTCAAGGCGCACATGGCCGTCGGCCTGCTTCTTCTTTACTACCTTCATATGTATGTCCTCCCTCGTGGGTTTGTTGACGCAACGCCCTATTCTAGCGTAATCTTCGCTGCTTTCATCGGAAATGACGAACTCCACGTGAAACGGCTATCGCACTTGAAGATTGGGGAGGCTGAACAAATGAGTATGGCCGTAATGGTTTTGGCACGCCATTGCAACCACGCAATTACTTCGCAGTCGAAACCCTGAGTCTTATACTTCGTGTAGAGGGGGATTAGTCGACGAATCCATTCCAAATCAATATCCAGCTTAATGACAAGAGAGTTGTTAAGGAGGTATTCATGTCCGAATGGCGTACTACTACCGATGATGGCGTCACAATCACACGAGCCTGTGCGTGGTCGCCTCCGGGATGCCATCCCGTAGGGTGCGGCCTGCGCGTTCACGTCAAAGACGGCGTTGTGACGAAAATCGAGGGTGACCCCGAGCACCCCGTCACCAAGGGCGCCCTGTGCGTGCGTTGCCTAGCCTTGAAGGACTACATCTATCACCCCGATCGCATCACGAAGCCCGTTAAGCGCGCTCGTGAAGACCGCGGCCTGGACAAATGGGAAGAAACCACGTGGGACGACGCCCTTGACATCATCGAGAAGAATGCCAAGGAAATCCAGGCGAAATACGGCCCCGAGTCGATCGTCGTCTTCGGCGGCACCGGTCGCGAGGGCAACAACTATTACAACCTGCTCGGTAACGCGATTTTTGACACGCCGAACACCTGCTATGCCCAGGGCGGCTGGTCCTGCTATGGCCCGCGCATGTCCAACACGGCATTCATGATGGGCGGCGGCTATCCCGAGATCGACTATGCCCAGAAGTTCTGGGAGCGCTACGATCACGAGGGATATCACGTTCCCGACGTCATCCTTCTGTGGGGCAAAGAGCCTCTGAAGTCCAATCCCGACGGCCTGTGGGGCCACGCGCTGCTCGAGATGATGGACCGCGGATCGAAGATCATCATGGTCGACCCGCGCATCACCTGGCTCGGCACGCGTTGCGAAATGGTGCTGCAGCTCCGTCCCGGCACCGACGCGGCTTTGGCCATGGCCATGCTGAACATCATGTTCACCGAAGGCCTGTACGACCGCGAATGGTGCGAGCGCTGGACGTTCGGCCTCGACGAGTTCATCGAGCGCTGCGCCACCATGCCTCCCGAGAAGGCGGCGGAAATCTGCGGCCTCGACGTTGAAGACATCTACCGTGCGGCCCGCATGTACGGCGAAGCCGAGCACAGCGGCGTCATCTGGGGCCTGGCCGTCGACCAGAACCCGAACGGCGCCCAGGTCGGCCAGTGCCTGATCGCCATGATGGCCATCACGGGCAACCTGGACGCCCCCGGCGGCACGTTGCTCGGCGGTGTCGACAACTCGTACTCCACGTACCAAGACGACCGCGTTGCAGCTAACTCCGTCGAAGCCGAAAAGGAAGAAGAGGAGGTCAAGGAGGCCAACCAGACGCAGGTCCAGATGATGACCGGCTATGGCTTCGCCATGGAAAACGGCTACCTGACCGAAGAGCGCTGGGCGAAGCGCATCGGCGCGACCACCTACCCCGCCGTCTGCGCGATCATCTGGACGGTTCATCCCGACGAGTTCCTGAAGACGCTCGAAACCGGTGAGCCCTACCAGATGCACATGGCCATGTTCTCGTCCTCCAACCCGTGCGGTCCTGCTATTTCGAACGAGCCGAACCGCTGGTGCGAAGCCCTGAAGAAGCTCGACTTCAACTTCGCAACCGACCTGTTCCACAATGCGACGACGATGGCGTGCTGCGAAGTCGTCCTGCCGCTGGCGTCCACCATCGAGCACAACGCGATGGTCATCACGCACTACGGCATGAACGCTTCCTTCTACGGCGCGGAGCAGAAGTGCGTCCAAATCGGCGAATGCAAGTCCGACGTCGAAATCATGCTCGCCCTCGGCCAGCGCATGCATCCCGAGTTCTGGGGTCGCTGGGACAACGAGGACGACTACAACGACTTCAACGGCCTGAACGGCATCCTCAAGTGGAAGCAGCTGCAGGAGAAGGTCGTCATCATGACCGAGGAGCCGTACTACAAGTACGAGAAGGGTATGCTCCGTCCCGACGGGCAGCCCGGCTTCGCGACGATCACCGGCCGTTTGGAGCTGTACGCGAATGCGTATGAGAACTGGGGCGACGATCCGCTTCCGTACTACGTCGAGCCGCCTTTCGGCCCGGTTTCCACGCCAGAGCTCATGGAAGAGTACCCGTTCGTGCTGACTTCCGGCGCGCGCAAGTACTCCACGTTCCACTCCGAACAGCACCAGATCGCCTGCCTGCGCGAGATCGACCCGCTTCCCGACACCGAGATCAACCCGAAGGACGCAGAGCGCCTGGGCATCCAGGACGGCGATTGGGTCAAGGTCACGACGCCGTTCGGCTCGTACAAGCAGGTCGCAAAGGTCACGCCGATCGTCAAGGAAGGCGTTGCGCACTCCACGCACGCTTGGTGGTATCCGGAGCAGGATCCCAACGAGCCCAACCTGTACGGTAACTTCAAGTCCAACTGCAACGTTGGCTTCCCGAATGGCTACGTCGGCAAGCAGGGCTTCGGCAACCTCGACAAGTGCCTCATCTGCAAGATCGAGAAGACCGACAACGATGTAACCGACATCAAGTCCAGCGCAGACATCATCAGGATCGCCGGCGAAGGCAAACTGGCGTAGGAAAGGAGGGGGTTACCATGGCGAATGCTCTGTATCTGAATTACGACCACTGCTCCGGCTGCAAGAGCTGCGAGCTGGCTTGCCGCAACGAGCTCGAACTGGGCCTCGGCGAATGGGGCATCAAGGTTCACGAGGACGGTCCGCGTCAGAACTTCAAGGGCGAATGGCATTGGAACTACTATGCGATTCCCACCGAGCTTTGCGATATGTGCGAAGCCCGCGTCGCGAAGGGCGAACTACCCTCTTGCGTCCAGGTATGCCAAGGCCGCTGCCTGCACTATGGCACCGTTGAAGAATGCGCGAAGATGCTCGCCGACGCTGGCGGCAAGGGTATGGTGATGATGCCATAAGCCTGTTCAAGGCGAAATAGCATGCACGCATAGCTGGGGGATGCGCTTAACACCGTCCTCCGGCTATGCTATTTTGAGTGAGGGCGGTTTTAGAGAATGCTCCGACCACGGACGAGAGGCATACGATGAGAAGCTGCGGGTCGTTCTGCTCCTTTTGCGGTCGATGCGGAAGAAAAGCTGTGGAGGTCATTCCCACGACAAAGTTCTGCAAGTATTGCAGGCACGAGAACCCCATCGAGGTGTCGAACTGCGAAGAATGCGGAAAACCGCTCGCAGAGTTCTTCGTATCCAAAGTTCCCAAACCGAAGCCCACTCCGCCACCGGGCTTCGTTTCAGATGAGGAGTACTTAGCAAGCAACCGGTTCGCATCCATTTAAGGTTAGGTTAGTTGTTTTTCAGATTTCGTCTAAGAAGGGGGCTTAGGTGGAAATCGTCAAACTCCATTACTTCCTCACCGCATGCGCATGTGGCAGTTATTCAGCTGCAGCAAAACAGCTGTTCACGACGCGACAAGCTGTCTCCAAAGCGATCCACCAGCTGGAATCGGAGCTGAACACCGTGCTGTTCATACGGCAGAGCAACGAGCTCGTCCTTACGGCTGACGGTGAGTACCTGAAGAAGAAAGCCGACGCAATCTTCAAAGACCTCGATGATGTCAAGAAACATTTTTCACGAAAGCAGACGTCGAGGGATTGCCTGCGTGTCGCATTTTCCCTCGATGTGGCCGTCTTGCTGCCCACATTCGATTTCGAGGGCATCCAGAAATTCAACATCCGATTGACGGAGCACTCGATTAAGCGCTGCATCGCCGACTTGGAAAAAGGCTTAGTAGATCTGTGCATCCTGTCGTGCATGCAAAAGGATTTCCCTCCCTACCTGTGCCAGACGATCTGCTGCGATCCGCTCATCTTCATCGTCTCCGATCGGCTGTACAAGTCGTTCGATTGCAATGGCAAGACGATGAACATATCGGACCTGGTGGATCTCGATATACTTTTGCTCTCTGATAAGGAATACGTATACGCTGATTTCCTCGAGAAATACCGCAAGCTCAATCTGGGAGACGAACGGCTGCATACCGTATCCGACCAGGAACTCATGCGAAAGCTTGTCAGAAGCGGCACCGCCATCGGCCTCGCGCCGAGCATGTACACTCAAAACCTTCCCGACGACTTGGTCGGCCTGCGCTGCTCGAACAGGCATCTTTCTTGGTACGTTACAGCTGTGTACGAGAAAAGCATGGCCGATGACCCTCGGATTGCCGGTTTTATAGATTACCTCCGCTCGTAAAGCCTATGTGCTTCGTCGCCGATGAGGCTATCGCGCGCGGGATGCTGTCGTTCGAGGAAGCGAAAAAGCTGCTGAACTCGGAATCCGACCGCGAACGCATCTTGGCGGCGCGCGCGATCGCCTCGTTTCCCGACCGCTTTGGCGAAATCGCCGTCAAGCAGAAGCTCACCGCGACGCTCGCCGCAGCAGGCCGAACGAAAAAGCTGCGCGCATTCGAAGGCGTGACCGGGTATTTCACCAAGTCTGCGCTCCTCAAGTGCATCGACGCCGCGAATGCCGCCAACCGGACCGAAACGGCAGCTTACCTGCTCGACCTGCTCGCCAAGCTCGACGGCCCCGCCCCCGCCCACCGCTCGACCGGCTTGGAGCTTTAGCCGCGATAGGCCTGAGACACTTCTCCAGGGGAACTGTCTCAACCTAACCGCGATAGGTGAGACATTTCTCCAGGGAAACTGTCTCAACGATCACTCGTTGGACTTGAGGCTTTCTACCATGTTCACGCGCGCGAGCTTCGGAAGCATCAGCATCATGGAAATCGCCGAGAACGCGAGCGTGAGCAGGAACGCGGCAACGTAGCTGGGCGGGTGAATCGTTCGCCCAAACATGACCTGGTCGACTTCGGCCGTGATGACGACGAACGATTCCAAGAACACGCCGAGCGCCAAGCCTATGGCCGCTCCGAGGATGGCGAGCAGGATGATTTCGCGGAAAATGTAGGCGTTCGTCTCGCGGCGCGTGAAACCGAGCACCTTGAGCGTCGCGATTTCGCGGATGCGCTCTTCGATGTTGATGTTCGTCAGGTTGTACAGCACGATGAAGGCGAGCGTGGCCGCCGAGAGCACGAGCACGACGACGATGAGGTCGACGCTGCGCAGCATCGTCTTGTACGTGTCGACGACCTCGTCGTTGTATCCGAGCGTTTTCACCACGCTGCTCGCGCGGACGTCCTCGTCGAGCTGCGCGCGCACGTCCGCATCTTCGACGACGTTAGCGTACAGCGTGTTCATATCCGGACTCTTGCCTACGATATCCTCGTAGTCCTCTTGCGAAACGTAGAGGTAATTGTAGATGTAGTTCTCGCACAGCGCGCGGATGGGAAACTCGTAGACGGTCGACGTCGCGTTTCCCATGGAATCCTGGGGGGACACGCGTATGACGTCGCCGACACCGATGCCGAGCTCCTGGGCCATTTTCTCGTTCAGCAGCGCCCCGCCCTCCTGAATGGCCAGCGGCTCATGGCCTTCGCGCGTGCGCAGCTCTTTCATCTGGGCGAACGCCTCGGGGTCTTGCGGCACGACGACGTCGATGCGCTTGTCTTGGGCGCGCGGACCGCTTGCGAGCATCGTCTGGGTAAAAGCCGGAGTCGAGGATTGCAGAGCGCCTTGCGACTCGAAGTTGCGCACAAGCTCCTGCCGTTCGTCGGGAGTCGAGCCATCCTCGAACGTGATGACTGCGTTATGCTTGATGATCTGGCCGTATTGGATGTCTATGATGTCGTTGATGGCATCGCGAAGCCCGAGGCCCGTCAGGAGCAGCGCCGTGCATCCAGCGATGCCGATAACGGTCATAATCAGGCGTTTCTTGTAGCGGAACAGGTTGCGGCACGTCACTTTCCACGTGAACGACAGGCGCGACCACAGAGGCGTGACATGCTCGAGCAGCGTGCGCTTTCCCGATTTGGGGGCACGCGGCAACATGAGCGACGCGGGTTTCTCGCGCAACGTCGACGCAGCTGATGCCCCTGTCGCGATGAGCGTAATACCCACGACGAGACCTGCTGACAGCAGGGCGATGCGCGCGTCGATCGGATACTCCGACATGGGTACGTAGTACATGATCGCGTAGGCGTTCATGATGACGCCCGGCAGGACCTGCGTGAGCACTGCAATGCCGATGGCCGAGCCGATGAGCGATGCCGAAAGGGCGTAGGCGACGTATTTCCACGTGATGCGGGCCCGCGTGTAGCCAAGCGCCTTGTACGTGCCGATGAGCTGGCGTTCCTCGTCCAGCATCCGCGTCATCGTCGTGAGCGCCACGAGCGCTGCCACCAAGAAGAACATGAGCGGGAAAATGCTCGCGATGTGGTCGACGCGGCCAGCATCGGATGTGAACGACGACATGCCGGGGTTTTTCGAGCGGTCCATGACGAGCCACTCGGGCGGTTCGGGATTGTCGATTTCCTCTTTTGTGTGGGAAAGCCGGTATTCGGCCAGGTCGAAGAAGCCCTCGAACGTGGTCAGGTTGTCGTAGAGCGAATCCGTCAACGAATCCAGGCGCGCCTGGCAGCGTTCGTCGGCTATGCCGCGTATGGCCTCCTCGGCGCCGTCGACGAGCTCGTCGTATTCACGTGAGCCATAGAAAGCTTCGCTCGCGCCTTTTACCTGCACGAATGCATCGGTATATGGATAATTGTCCGCAAATGCGCCCTCCTCCACATACAGCACCTGCTGGATGACGCCCGAACCGAGCGCGCTGGGATCTATGGCCGCAGACGAGACGTAGTAGGGCATGTGCACCGTGCCCACCACGACGAAATCGCGCGTCGCGAACGTGTCTTTCATATCGCCCGTGCCCTGCGTCAGCACGATATGCGTGCCCAGCTCGATACCTTGGCTGAGCACGCGGTCTGCCGAGATGACGCACTCGCCCTCCTGCTCGGGCCAGCGCCCGTCTTCCAATATGAGGCGGTTGAGATACGACGGGTCGTCCGACACCACGGTCACGCCGTCATCGCACGTTGCGCGGCGAGCGGCATCGGGCATGGAGTGCACGCGCGTCGTATACATCGTCTCGCCGAACAACGCGAGCACATCGGCCTGATAGCCGCCCATGACCTCCTGCACTTCGTCGAGTTCGGCCAGAGCTTCGAGGTCGGCATCTTCCAAGCCCATCGTCGAAACGACGCGCGCATCGTAGACGTGCGTCGCATCCAAATACCGGTCCAAAGCGACGTCCATGTCGGGCGCGGTCATGCGCAAGCCCGCGTAGAACCCCGCGCCGAGCGCCACGATTGCCAAGAGCGCAAGAAACCGACCCGGCTTGCGGGTTATCGTGCGCAGAAGCTCTTTCGTGAACGCCGTCATGTCGCCTTTCTGCATGCGCC
>CAMPAJ010000053.1 GCA_946631805.1 uncultured Eggerthellaceae bacterium | reverse complement strand
GCAAAAGCGCTGCGGAAATGCCGTAGCGCTTTTCTATGCCGACCAATCCCAGATGTCACGCCGAAATGGGCGGCAGGCTGCCTTTTGCACAAAAGATGATAAACAATGCTATAATCATACGCATGTATATACGTAAATAATACGCATGAAAAGAGGCGCTTATGGAACCTATATTCTCGATGACGGCCCTTCAACGTAATACAGCGCAGGTCAAGGATGCAGCCCGAGACGAAATCGTGCGCATTACGGAACAAGGGGGCGGCGGTTTCGTGTTCGGGAGCGAAGAGGCTTTCGAGCGCCGCATTGCGGCCGAGCGGGAAGATGCGGCCTACGAGGCGCGGCTGCTCGAGGCGGTAGGCCGCGGAGCTGCGGATATCGAGCGAGGGCGATTTGCGGATTCCGTCGACGAAGCATTCCAGCGGGTGGAAGCCATTCGGAGGCGTTATGCCTAAGAAGCTTCGAATCGCCGATGAGTTCGTGTATGCGCTTGCCGGTATCTATTCCGAGCGCTTGCTCGATCATATCCACAACGTTTTGACCTTGCTGCCAGATAACCCTGAGCTTGGGTCGCGCAATGTAAGGCAAAGCCTTATCGACCGCTATGGTGCAGGCTTGCGAAAGATATCCGTATCGACATTTGTTATCGTATACCGTGTATCGGATGAGTACGTCGATGTGCTGGCGCTCGTGTACGGGCCGGCAATCGTGTAGCTTGTGAAAGTGGCAGAATGGAGCAGACCATGAATCAGCCATCGAGGCAAACCCAAGCGTACAAACCTGGTCGTTACGCGGCCATCGACATCGGGACCGTGACGGCGCGCCTGCTTGTGGCTGACGTGGCGGCAGATGGTGCCATAACCGAGCTGCATCGCGACACGGCCATTTGCAATCTGGGCGTAGGTGTGGACAAAACGGGCCTGTTGGATCCGGCCGCGATTGCGCGGGTGGAAGAGGTCGTGGGCCGTTTCGTGCGCACGATCGACGAACTGCAGCCGGCTGATGGGCGTATCGTGGTCACCGCCAACGCTACTTCGGCTTCGCGCGACGCCAAGAACTCGGGCGACTTCGTGGCGGTGCTGGCCAAGCTGGGCGTCGAGCTTTCGGTCATTCCTGGCGAAAAAGAAGCGGGGCTCTCGTTCGCGGGCGCGACGTCGGCGTTCCCGGGTGAGCGCGTGGTCGTGCTGGACGTAGGTGGTGGTTCGAGCGAGATAATCGCAGGCCAGGCGGGTGGCGCGCCAGTGCACGCCCACTCGTTCAACATCGGTTGCCGCCGCGTGACCGAGCGCTATCTGCACGATGACCCGCCTGCGCCCCAGCAGCTCGACGGTGCAGCTGCATGGATTGCGGAAGAAATGCACGATTACCTGGCTACGCTCGTGAGCGACGGGTTTGGTGGAAAACCTGGGGATGGGCCGTCCGATGGCCGGGTTGCTCCCAGGTTTGACGAAGCTTCCGATACCGGTTCCGCCTCGGATAGCGCCGCAGCAGCTTCCAATTTCGACGAGGCTGCGAATGCGGCTGAAGCTGGTGCTTCCTCCTGCCGCATCGTGGCCGTGGCCGGGACCGCGACGAGCGCCGTCTCGATGCGCGAACGCATGGAAGTGTACGACTCCTCGCGCGTGCACGGCGCTGTGGTGACGCGCGACGACGTCGATGAGCTCTTGGCACGTCTAGCAGCCATGACGCTCGAAGAGCGCAAGCAGGTCGTGGGCCTCGACCCCGGCCGTGCGCCGGTCATCGTGGCAGGCCTTCTGATCCTTCAGCAAATTATGCGGGGTCTGGATGCGAGCTCCTTCACCGTGAGCGAACGCGACATCCTGCACGGCATCATCCTGGACGCCGCTGCGCAATAGCGCCAGCGCGTGCTATGATTACAACCGCACGTGGGAGCGTGGCGGAATTGGCAGACGCAGCGGACTTAAAATCCGCCATCTTCGGATATGTGGGTTCGAGTCCCACCGCTCCTACCAGGTTTGGTTTAGTTGCGACACCGTTTGCCTGTCGATGCAGGGCCCGTTGCAGGGACTCGAACCGATGAGGTGGAAATCCGTCAAGAAAACGCCCCAGTGGGGCGTTTTCTTTCATGTGTATTTGGGGTCAGACCCCAAACACACATCTGCTGTTACTGCGCGGCGGAGCAGCTATAGGCACGCTGCGACATCTCGCCAGGAGCGAATCGATTTGAGTTTGGGGGCAAGGCGCTCCCGGGTCACCTCGGTGTCGTATGCCGCTTGTGCGCGTAGCCAGTAGCCGTCGGAAAGCCCGAAGAACTTGCAAAGTCGCAAGTCGGTGTCGGCGGTTATCGCGCGTTTACCAGCTACAATTTGCCCGATGCGTTGAGCAGGCACGTCAATTTCCTTGGCGAGCCGATATTGGGAAATTCCCATGGGCTTGAGGAATTCCTCGCTCAGCAGTTCGCCAGGGGTTATCGGCCTAAGCTTTTCGTCCATTGTGTCACCGCCTTTCTAGTGGTAGTCGACTATCTCTACATCTCGAGCGCCTGAATCCGTCCAAGCGAAGCAGATGCGATATTGATCATTTATGCGCATGCTGTGCTGCCCCGCCCTGTTGCCTACAAGGGCCTCCAGTCGGTTGCCGGGAGGAACTCGCAGATCGTCAAGCGTTTCGGCAATTTCCAACTGGCGGAGCTTGCGCTGCGCAACGCGCTCAAAGGATTGAAAGCGTGCAACCCGATACCCGCTTGCAAGCCGCTCAGTGTCTTTGTCCGCAAATGATAGAATCATGAGCTAATGATAACGTCATGCGTTAATAACGTCAAGCGTTACTATACGGTGCAATGAATCGTTTATGACCCGTAAGCGTTCCCGCATGTAGTAAAGGAGACTGGCCCCACATACGCATTCCGCGTCGCGTCAGGTATTAGCTCAATAGTGCACATTGCAACTATCTGTTGCCGTTTGCTATGCTTTCATCTGGTGAAAAGACGCATCAAACGAACGCCCGAAATGGAGGGCCCATGGAGAATAAGGTAGCGAGTTCCAGTCGGTTTTGCTTCAGTGCGGCGTTTGTTTTGTTGCTGGCAATCGTGCAGGCGATAATTCCGAACGCCGCATATGCCTGGTTCAACGATGTGACCGATAGTTATCCGGCGACGCAGGAGATTGCGATTTCGGGCGAGGTCCTTACAGGCGCCGACGTGCCAGAGGGAACTTATGAAATAAGTGCTACGACCAGTTCCTACATGTGCAAGATAACCAACGTGACGCTTGCATCTGTTGGAGGTGAGCTTTGGGTGACCTTCAACACGAGCAAAGCTTACAATGCGCTGTATTTCGGCACAGCCGAGGAAGCGGCAGCTTCGACGAACGCTGATGGTACAGACATGAGTGCGTATTACATCGCGGATCCTTTCGAAGGGTATGTCGAGCATAGGTTTTCTATAGCTATTCCTGCGTTGAATACGCCTCTGACCATTGCTACGTTTAGCGGTGGTAGCAAGGGCGTCGAAGGCGGCATGTGGTATACGCGAACTGTCGTGTTCGCTTCGAGTGCGGAAGTGGAGGCTGCCGTGACGGCTTCGGGCAAGGCTCCAAGCTTCGGCGACGATGCCAACGATTCAGCTCCGAGCGGCGAAGCAGCTGACCCGTCCTCTAACAGCGCTTCGGTTTCGCCCGATTCTGGCCAAACGGATCAAGATCATGCTGCTGGTAATTCGGAAGAAACCCCTATCGAAAAGGCAAAACGCCTCATAGCGGCTTTGCCAGCGGATCCCGATGAGGCAACGGAGAGCATGCGCCCTGAAGTCGAGTCCGCTCAGGCAGCGTACGATGTCCTTTCCGCAGCCGAACAAAGCGAGCTTGACGCAGCGATTGTCCCAGGAGCGTCGCTGACGTATGGGCGTATGCTCGAGTCTGCACAGTGGGGCTTGCTTGCTGGGGCTCCTGTTGATAATACGGTGGCGCTTCCAGACGGCGACTATACGGCGAGCGTTACGTCGTCGTCGAGTATGGGTAAGACCACTTCCCAACGGGTAAGAAGCTGGTCGGTTACCTCTCTTGCCGTAGAGAATGGAAAAGCGACCGCAATCGTTACCTGCAGCGCGCAGAGCGCCTTCCAGAGCATGCGTGTGGGCGGCTTAACGTATGTCGCGACTGTCATCGATGGCGTGCCCCAGTTCCAAATTCCCGTTGTCGTGAATGGGGTGACGACTTTTACAGTTGATGCGAGCAGCGTGGCCAATTCGCTTGCGTACCAGTTGACGGTTTCTTTGCCGCCAGATGCTCGTCCCGATGATGCATCTGGCGATAACGGCTCCGCGTCTTATGCACCTAATGCGCCTGGTGAGGACGGTCCCGGCGGAAGCTCTTCTGCAACCGAACCTGGCTCGAGCATCACGGGGCTCCACCAAGCGACGGTGACGGGCATAACTAGCAAGGTATACAACGGCAAGCCCCAAACGCAGAATGTCACCGTTACAATCGGTGACACAATTCTGCAAAAAGACGTTGATTATACGGTCAAGTATTCGAACAACGTGAATGCTGGTTTTGGATCGGTCACCATCGAGGGTAAAGGCGAATATTCAGGTAGCGGCATCGGTGCAACGTTTAAGATAGAACCTGCCAGGATTACGTCCGTTGAGCTGGCAGCACCTTCGCACGCCTATACTGGCAAGCCATGGAAACCTGCCGTCAAAACCGTCAAGGCCGGCTCGTTAACCCTGGCCAAGTCGGACTACACCGTTGAATACGCTGATGCGAAGTCGAAAACGGCGGGAAGCTACATCGTGCTTGTTTCTGCAGAAGGCAACTTCACCGGCGCAAAGCTGGCAACGTATAGAATCACGCAAGCGTCCAACAAGGTCACCGTCGCCAAGAAGAGCGTGAAGAAAATGCTCAAAGCGAAAAAGCTCGCGAAAAAGGCCCAAACGTTTTCGCTCCCCAAAGCTACTGTAAAATTCGGTAAAGCCAAATGGAAAGTTGCCGCCAAAGACCCCAAGCGAGCCCTCACCCTTTTGGGCAACAAAGTGAAGGTGAAGAAGGGCGCGAAAAAAGGCGTCTACACCTTGAAGCTTGTCGCGTTCGTAGCAAAGAACGGCAACTACAAAGCCGCGAAGTCAAAAACAGTTACCGTGAAGGTCACCGTTAAATAGCCAGGAATGTGTTAAAGGGGCAGCCTTCTTGAATGCATCCGAGGATTTCCGTGCTATAACACCGTTTTCTGCCATCGATAAAGCGAAGTTGGCAGGAAGCGGCGTTATAGCGCGACTTCCTGGCAAGTTTGGCGTTTATAGTACGGAAAAGCCTTTACCAATCAGCGATATTCCGTGCTATAGGCCTAGTTTTTGCCAACTTCGTTTCGGCAATGGCGCGAATCGGGCTTATAGTACGGAAATCTTGTAGTGTGCGTTCCGGCTTCAGGGCGAAAATGTGCGCCTAGGCCAAGGATGCGCGTTTCAGCCTCAGGGATGAAAATGTACGCCCGGCCCAAGGATGTGCGCTCAGACCATAGGAGTGAAAATGTGCATTTGCGGGCTGAAATGTGTATTTGGGGTCTGACCCCAAATACACATCCGAATGCTACTGAACGCCGAAGAGGGCGTCGAGGTAGGGGGTGTACCATTTCTCGGGGGCTTTGACGCTGCTGGAGAGCACGTTGGCCTCGACGTTGTCGCCGCGGTTGCCAGCAGTTTCGGAAAGGCCGCTGACCACGGCGGTTTCTTCGCCGTCGACGACGAAGCCGTACTTCTGGCGTACGGCGTCTTCCATGCCGGCATTGCTGGCCAGCGAGGTGTTTTGCTGGTCGAGTGCCGCATTGCGCTCCGCGACGATAGCGTATTCGGCTGCCAGTCGGTCGTGGTCTCGTTGCGCCTGGTAGTAGTGCTGCGCGGGCGTGTACAGGAACACGGCGGCCAGCGCGAGGCACAGCACCGCGGTCACGGCGCGCATGCGTCCGCGCGACATCTTGATGTTGCTAAACCAGCCGGCCGGGTTGATCTTGGCCATAGCCGAGCCCGCCTGCGAGGCGCGCTGCATGCTCGCGGCTTTGCGCTGCTTGGAGCCCATGCGGCCCTCGTACAGCGCGGCGCGCGGCGCGCCATCGGCCTGGTCGGCCTGGCTTGCCGAGCTCGAACGTGATGCGCTGCCCGCCTCGTCGCCGAATTGGCGCGAGAACATCCTATCGGCACGCGCCTTCGTGCGCTCGCGGCGGCGCTCCTCGCGCTCTTGGCGGCGCCTTTCGGCCGCCGATTGCGGTTGGTAATCGGCATCGGAGATGTCCGAGTATTCGGACCATTCGTCGTCGGCGCCTTCGCCATAGGGGGCGTAGGCGCTGTAGTCGGTGAAATTGTCGTTGCGCGCGAAGCCATCGGCGCCCGTAAAGTCGTTACGCGAAAAACCCCGGCTCGCAAAGGTGCTGGCGCCCGCGTGGTGGTCGCTCGCAAACTCGCCATCGCGTTCAAAGTCGTCAAGCTCGGCATCCGCTGCGGCCCGCGAGCTCCTGCGCGTCTGCGCGCTCGCGCTCGTCCCCGAGCCCTTAAGGTTGCTGAACGCGCTCAAGATGCCCGAAACCCCAGCGCCTTTGGAGCGATTCCCCTTTGCGCCAGAGCGTTTGGAAGATTTCGCGCGCCCGGTGGCCTCGTCGGCGTCGGCAGCGTATTCCGAATCGAAGTCCACGCCCGGCTCGTAACCGTCGCCGTACTCGACGCTAAAACCGGCGCCGGCGTTCGTGCCGAACCCCGCACCCGCGCTTGCGCCTGTGCGTCCCTGCGCCCCGCGGCCCGAAGCCGCACGAGCACTCGCGCGCTCGTTCATGCGCGCACGCGTGGAAGCGTCGGCAAATCGGCTCAGATCGTAATAGACGTACGGGCTTGCCGGACGCTGCCGGGTCGTGCGCAGCGCCTCCTCGATGAAATCCGGCTCGTCGGGTACGTCGCCCCGTCGCGCATTGCGGCGCGAGGCCTTGCCCGCATTTGCACGCACGTCCTGGCGCGAGCCACGACGTGCGCCAAAAACAGAGCCTTGAGCAGCCTCTTCCTCCTCAAAGACGTTACGCTCGCCATCGCGCGATTGGGCAAAGCGCGACCGCGACGCAGCTTTCACGTCGTTGAAGGAGATAATATTCGCATAGTGCGCCACGAAGCTTGCTCCTCATGCATGTTGTACGTTTTTGGTTAGTGTATGCGCGGAACGTGACCATGGTACCACGAAAGCCGTGCCGCGGAGGCCCCATTGGCCATTCTCATTATCTTCAAATTGGAAAAATCCGTGGGCGGTCGTGTTGCATGATGCGCGCAAGGCGCCCGGGCTGGCGGGTGGTCGTCGGAAGGAAAAATCCGTAGGTGGTGCTGGCAGAGCTCCGCTGGGAATGAGCACCAGGATGTTTTTGGCGCTCATTCCCGATGCTCGCCGATGCGGTGCTAACGGCAATCGGGAGTAGTCGCGCTAACGGAACAGGGCGCCGGCTGGCGCGTCGGGAAACCGTGGCGGATGGCTTGCAAAACAAGCCTGCGATCCGCGGAAACAAAAAATGACGAAAAAGTGTGTCAGCCGTAATCGGGCGCTAAACGAGCGACTTGAATCGTCGGGTGTTTTCATGTTACGAAAAATGCCCCAAGAAGCACAAATATGCCAGATGAAACGCCCTTTCCAAAGATGAGTGCTAAGATAATCATGTCATATTAGTGACATTTGCAGTCAACTATGCATGACAGAGGATAAGAGGGTGTTTTGCAATGAGGGTGGCAGCATAAGGCAGCAAGACGCTAAATCTTGTGGAGAGACGATTAGCAATCGCTATATGAGTGGGTAAAGAAGTTTGCCAATTACGATGAGGTTACTGGCAAACGATGTGCAGAGTCATGTAGCGAGTGCTTGAGCCATAGCACATGAAGGACGAGGGCGCATGAGTGGGCATCAAGAGAATCCAAACGGCAATTACGAGCAATTGCAAACTATCGGCACCGAGCACAGTAAGACTCAAGAAGACGTGCACAAAGTAACCGGCCGCCGTCAGGCAAAGCGCAACCGCAACCGCCTGATCGCCGCACTGGGACTGATGGTGGTCCTTGCCACCGCCATCGCGCTTATGGTCCCCGCCATAAGCATGACGCGCGACACGCTCATCTGCGGCATGGAAGCCCATGCTCACTCGGATGCCTGCTACGAGATGGTACTCACCTGCGGCCAGGAAGAAAGCGAAGCCCACGAGCATACGCAGGCCTGCTACGAGCGCCAGCTCGTGTGCGCGCTGCCGGAGCACGAGCACACGTCCGATTGCTACGAGCATGGCGATGGAAGCATCCCGGGCGAAGCCGTGGCCGATAGCGAAGCGGCCGACCAGGTTTCGAGCGGGGCTGCCGTCGAGGGCGCGACTGCCATGGCCGATGGTGCGGTTTCGGAAGAAGCTGCCGAAGCTGGCAAGGACACCCAGGCGAGCGAGGGCGCCGAAGCTGCGAGCGATGCGGCCGACGCTGACGATGCTAGCTCCGATGCCGCCGATGCGGAAGCCGACTCCAGCTCTGCCGCAGCCGCGACCGCCCCCGCCGGCACCGGCGCCGGCCTAGACATCCAAGCCGAAGACCCCATGCCCGCGCAGAGTTTCACCGCCGACCTCAAGGACGCCGACGACAACGTGGTGCTCACCGTGGCCGTCGAGGCTCCGCAGGGCGCTTTCCCCAAGGGCACGTTCATGAAAATCGACGGCATTCCCGCGCAGGACGTGCAAAAGCATGTGGAAGAAGCCATCCAGAACGACCCGTCCATCAAGGGCAATCAAAAAGTCCAGCAGCTGACCGCCGTCGATATCTGCTTCTTCGACGAGCAGGGCAACGAGATCGAGCCCGCCAAGAAGGTCGAAGTCAAGATTACGAGCGACGCCGTGCGCGAGTACCAGGATCCCATGCTGGTTCACGTGACGCAGAAGGACGCCGCCCAGAAGGTCGACGCCGCGAAAATCAAGGCCGAGGCCGCCGAAGCCGCCGAGCAGCTCACGCAG
>CAMPAJ010000052.1 GCA_946631805.1 uncultured Eggerthellaceae bacterium | reverse complement strand
GCATCATCACCGAAGACGAGGAGGCAGCGGACCTGTTCATGCGCTTGATCGACTCTGCCGGCGTGTACCGCAACTGCTCGACGCGCTTCGCCGACGGCTTCCGCTACGGATTCGGCGCAGAGGTGGGCATCAGCACATCGAAGCTGCATGCGCGCGGGCCGGTAGGCCTCGAAGGTCTCGTCACGTACAAATACGAGATCGAAGGCCATGGCCACATCGTCGGGGATTATGCTTCAGGCAAGCGCTCGTTCCACTTCAAAGACCTGAAGTAACGGGCGCTCGACCACCAAGCTCCCCGCAACGAACATTGAATTCGCGTGTACGGCCCGCCTGGCATACGCGGGCCCAAGGAGTCTTACCATGGCACAACTGCAACGCATCGTGCATTCCATACCTCCGACGTTCGACGAGAGGAGCCGCGTGCTTGTCCTTGGGACGATGCCCAGCCCTGCCTCCCGAGACTTAGGGTTCAACTACGGCCATCCGCGCAATCGCTTCTGGAGCGTCATGGCGCAGCTCGCCGGAGAGCCCCTGCCCGCCACGAACGAGCGCAAGCGCGATTTTTGCCTTCGCCACCACATTGCGCTGTGGGATGTCCTGGCCGAATGCGACATCGAGGGAGCATCGGATGCGAGCATCCGCAACGCGCGCCCCAACCGCCTTACCGACATCACCTTGACGGCGCCGATCGAGGCCGTGTTCTGCACGGGAGCGAAGTCCTATGAGCTGTACAATCGATTCTGCGCTGACGACGTGGGCATTCCCGCCGTCAAGCTCCCTTCGACGAGCCCCGCGAACGCCGCATGCTCGACCGAGCGCCTGCTCCGCGAGTACGCGGCGATATTCGAGCACGAGCATCCCTTCGAACCACCGACGCTCGACGTCGCAGACGTCGTGAAAACCGAGCAAGCCATCGCCGCCGCCGGCACTTCCTTACACGAGCTCATGCAACGTGCAGGAACCGCTGTGGCTAAGCGGGTTTTAGACATCCTGGCCGAAAACAAGGAAGCATCGCACGTTACCATCCTCTGCGGAAACGGCAACAACGGCGGCGACGGGTGGGTTGCCTCAGCGTTGCTCGCCCAAGCGGGCGTTCCCGTATGCCTCGTTGCCGCAAAGCGTCCCGACGAGCTCACGGCCCAGCCCGCGCACGATGCGGCCGTAAGCGCGCTCGACATCCTCGAACAGTGCGGACTCCGCTCATTTGTCCTTGGCAAAGACCCAGATAGCACATGCGAGCATCCTCAAAACACTCCCGCATTCGTGCTCGACGACGGGTCGGCTGAAGACCGAAGCGCCATCGACGCCATCATGCAGCGCTCGCATGTTGTCGTCGATGCCATTTTGGGCACGGGAGCTGCGAAGGCGCCCCGCGAACCGTTCCTGAGATGGGTTAACGCCGTCAATCAGGCCAACGGCAAAAGAACCGTCATCGCCGTCGACGTTCCCACTGGCACGAGCGCAGACACCGGCGAACGTGCCGAACCGTGCATCACGGCTGACGAGACCATCACTATGATCGTGCGCAAGCCCGGTTTAACCGCTCCGCAATGCGGGCGCGTCAGCGTCGCGCCGCTCGCCTACCTTGAACCGCTGCTTGCTTGATTAGCAACGGCAATATTCAAGGAAACCTGCTTTCGATGGACCCGCACGTGTAACCGCGCCGTTCTGGATTATCATGAAACGCACCCTAGAGAATGGAAGCAAGCGCACAATGGCATCTACACTCAAAAGAACTTGGGCGGAAATCGACTTAGACGCCCTGGAGCATAATTACAAGACGTTGAAAGCGCACGTCGGCGAAAGCGTGAAGTTCATGGGCATCGTCAAGGCGGACGCCTATGGCCACGGCTCCGTGCAGGTGAGCCGCTGCCTTCAGGAAGCCGGGGCCGACTACCTCGCCGTCAGCAGCATCGACGAAGCGATGGAGCTTCGCACGAACGGCATTACCATGCCCGTGCTGATTTTGGGCCACACACCGCGCGACCAAGTCGAAAAGCTCATCGAGAACAACATCACGCAGGCGGTCACCTGCGAGGCCAAGGCCATCAACTACTCACGCGAGGCCGTTCGGCTCGGCAAGACCCTCAAAGTCCACATCAAGGTCGACACGGGCATGTCGCGACTCGGCTACCTGTGCGAAGGCGATTTCTTCGAAGGCGGCATCCAGGGCATCGTCGAGGACTGCCAGATGCCCGGCATCGATGCCGAAGGCATATTCACCCACTTCGCCATGTCCGACGAGGACGGCGAAGAGGCCGTTGCCTACACGCGCCATCAACTTCAATTGTTCAAAGACGTCATATCGGCCGTCGAGGAGCGCTGGGGCAAACGGTTCCGCATCCGCCACTGCGCCAACACCGGAGCCACGGCGCGCTATCCCGAAACGCACATGGACATGGTACGTCCCGGCCTGTTGCTGTACGGGTACGGCGAATTTGCCCGCGACCTAGGCCTCGAGCCCGTCATGACGCTCAAAACCGCCGTTCAAACCATCAAACACTACCCCGCTGGCACGAAAGTAAGCTACGGCGGCACGTACACGACTACCCGCAAGACGCGCATGGGCGTGCTGCCCTACGGCTATGCGGACGGCTTCCTCCGATCGTTCTCGAACAAGGCCATCGTCATGACCGAAGAAGGTCCGGCACGGCAATGCGGCCGCATATGCATGGACATGAGCATGATCGACTTGACCGACAAGCCGTCGGTAGGCGTCGCCTCCGAAATCGAGATATTCGGCAAGAACAACCCGATCGAAGACATGGCCGCTGCCGCAGGCACCATCCCCTACGAACTCACGTGCGCCGTGAGCAAACGAGTCCCGCGCATGTACCTGAAAGGCGGAGCCGTCGTCGAAAAGGAATTGCGCCTGCGCCTGTGACGCCAACGCTGTAGCCGCGGCTGTCTACCCCACGTGTTCGCTTGCCAATCGCGCAATGCGTTTCGCGAGCGCCATGATCGTCAGGATAGGCGGATTGCCCATGGACCTGGGGAACAAGCTCGCGTCGGCGACGTAGACGTTGTTTGGCAGCACGTCATGGTGTAGCGTTGCAGCCTGCGCCTCGGTCAACGGCAAGCACCCGCCTCATACGATGTGACGAGTATCTCCTTCTTGCGCCCGGCAAGAACGAGGTTGCGCGCCTGAGCACCGCGCGACGAAGTGGCACGGCCAGCACGCGCTTTGGGACGCCGTCTGGAAGCCCAATCCAAAACCGCCCAGGCCCTGTCGCCGCGAACTGGTTCCATACTTTCTCGTGAAGTGTAGTACAACGGCACGCTGGTCGCGCCCACAAGGCCCACAGCTGCATCTGCGAAGAAATAGCGCGTCGAGTTAACTCCCACGAGCACGACGCGATCCCCTTGCCCGATGCCACGAGCGCGCAACGCGCCCGCCGCCCCAAGAATCCGCATCTGCGTGCGTTACCAAGATTCGAACGAGAGCACAAAGCGACCCCAGCCCTACTTCTTCCGTAGGAACAGGGGTCGCATCTCACGTTTTGCTTGCGAATAGGTAAGCTTACGCCTCGAGCCACGCCTTCGCTTCGGCCTCGGTCATAGGACGAATATCCTCGCCGTGGTTGTATGGACTTTCGGAACCGCCGAGGACCCAGAGGAAGTACAACCCGCCCTTGGTCTTGTACAGCGTCTCCTCGTAACCAGCAGGATCTCCGTAGTAGCTGAATGCGCGGTTGCCCAGCGCTTCTGCTTTGCTGGTATCGTAAACGTGCTTCTTACCTTCAAACATCTTCGTCTTGCGCATATCTCCTCCTTAAAACACTTCAGTATGTCGCAATACAGAATCAATGACGCTCCATACCTCTTTATTTAAACGTAAATGTATCACTAATCGTGCGACCGTGCACGACTGTAACCCCTTGTGTGCCCATTTGACGGCACGTACGGCGCCGCACGCATATGTCACCGCGCACCACGATACGATTTGCCAAACCTATAAACCCAGAGCGTTGTGTCATAATTGACGCAATGTCATATACGCTTCGAGAACAGGAGGATGCACCATGGGCACGCTTGATGAATTCAAGGAGAAAGCTGGAGCTGCAGCCGAGGTCGCAAAAGACAAAGCCATAGAAGCCGCGGAAGCCGCCGGCGAGTGGGCCAGCAAACCTCGCCCCGAGATGGACAAAGCGCTCGAGACTGCCGGCGAAGTCGCAAACGGGGCCATCGATACGGTAGCCCAAGGAGCCGAAACCGTCTATGAGGCCATCAAAAACAAGGCCGAGGAAGCATCGGGCAAAGACATTGACGGCGATGGCGTCGTCGGCGGAACCGGCGCCGCGCCCGAAGACGTTGAAGCCGGCATCAAGAACGCTGCCGGCGCGGTTGCAGGCGCTGCAGGCAAAGCGGCCGGGGCGGCCAAGAGCACCCTGGAAAAGCTGACGAAGAAGGACCTGGACGGCGACGGGCAGATCGGCTAACGACTATCTAAGCGTTAATCGCACCATCAAACGCAGCAGGAGGCTATCTTGCATACAGCTCACTTCCGCAAGGTGGCCTCCTGCTCGCGCTGTTCGGCGATGGATTCTAGCGGTATAAAGCTCATCGCATTGCAGGCATGATGCGATGAGCTAAGCATTTGAACAGGCATTGCTAGGCAGCGCTGGGCAAGAAGTAACCCGAGCATCAAGAACGAAATCATGATGCAGACAAGGATGCATGCATGACGCAGGAAAAACTCTGGACGCCCGCCTTCATCGCGCTCATGGCGGTAAACTTTTGCGGAGCGCTCGCGTTTTACCTCATAGCAGTTAAAATCACTGAGTTCGCCGTCGACACGTACGCCGTCGCGCAATCGCTTGCCGCGCTCACGATGACGTCGTTTGTCATCGCCGCCCTGTTCACGCGACTGTTCTTCGGCGGCCGCATCGACAGCTGGGGCGTCAAGAAAGCACTCGTCATTGGCTCGGCGGTCAACGCCGTCGCCATGGTGCTCTACCTCGTACCCATGGGGTTTGCGCCCCTCATGCTCGTGCGCATTGCGCACGGATTCGGCTTCGCGCTCACATCTGGCTCGGCTGCCGCCGGCGCAGCGCTCATAATACCGAACAGCCGCTATGGCGAGGGCATCGGCTTTTTCTCGATGATGCAGGCGCTTGCAACCGGCATCGGACCGTTCGTCGCAATCCTTGCAACGAACATGTTCGGTGGCTATACGGCAATGTTCGCGGTAGCAACCGTCGTTTCAATTGTTGCCCTTGCATGCTCGCTCATCGTGCGCATCCCTCCAGCCGCCGCACCGCGCCCGACGGCGCGGCACATGAAACCGCACGGAATCTCGTCGCTTATTCAGCTTTCCGTCGTGCCCCTTGGCTGCGTGCTATTCCTGGTGTACGTCACGTATTCCGGCATACTCTCGTTCGTTACCTCGTACGCAGGCTGGCGCGGGATGTCCGATGCGGTGAGCTTGTACTTCATCGTTTACGCGGCCGTAGTCCTGTTCAGCAGGCCGCCTGTTGGCAGGCGCGTCGATCGCAAGGGAGAAAACTCAACCATTTACTGGTGCTTCATTTCGATCGTCGTGGCATTCGTCGCGTTGGCATTTGCTTTCAATGGAGCGCTCCTGCTCGCTTCGGCAGCGTTTGCAGGATTTGGCATCGGCGCCACCCAATCCATAGTGCAGGCCGTCATCGCGCGCGACACCCCACCCGATGAGATGGGCAAAGCAAACTCCACGTTCTTCATGAGCATGGACTTAGGCACGGGTATTGGCCCCATCGTCATAGGCGCCCTTATTCCTATTTTGGGCTACAGCGGCGTGTACCTCCTCTTAGCCGCAGTAGCCGCCCTCGCTGGAGTCGTGTACCATCTCGTGCATGGAAAAGCATAAGCTGACGCCCGTTACGCTCGCCCCTGCTTGCAAAGGCAGAGGCAGAGGCAGAGGCGGGCTCGTACGCAACACTCTGGCCGGAAGTAAACACAGAGGGGGACAGCGTGAACCAATCGGCATCCGAACAAGTGAGCACCAGCAAGCAGTACGTTGCAGCGCTGGATTCGGCACAGACGAACCAAGAGCCTACGGGCGATTCGCACACGATGAACAACTGCAAGCCCCTCATCATCGGCATCGTAGGCGGGAGCGGCTCGGGGAAAACGGTATTCGCCGAACGGTTGAGCAAGAAGCTCGGTCCCCTTGCCGTTTCGCTCTCGCACGACGATTACTACAAGCACCTCCCCAGCATGACGCGGGCAGAGGCCGATGTCTATGATTTCGACAGCCCGGACGCTCTTGATACGCATCTGCTCGTCGAGCACCTTCGAGCGCTTAAGATGGGTCGGCCAATCGACGTGCCGTCGTACGATTTTGCAGCACATTCTAGAACCGATGATGCTCGGCACGTAAACCCCGCCCCCATCATCCTGGTAGAAGGCCTGCTCATCATGAGCATTCCCGAGCTCAGGAGCATGCTTGACCTGACGATTTTCATAGACGTCGACCCTGACGTACGAGCGCTCAGGCGCATCGAGCGGGACTGCCAGGAACGAGGTGCCGACCCGGAACGCGCCATCAACATGTATCTGAATACCTCGAAGCCCGCACACGAAAAGCTCGTCGAGCCTTTCAAAAAGGAAGCCGACATCATCATCCCCAACGCAATGAACGACCTTGCCCTCGAGGTAATTGCTGAAGGACTCATGAACAAACACACTTCGGCCTCGTCAGGGAGTTAACTCCTCCCGATTGTTTTCTGCGTATGTTCAGATCAATTGCAAATGGCCAGCGAAGCGGGGCTGTAACAAAAGACCGTCTGCAAGCCTATGGCGCAGATTAACGGAGGGATTCGTCTTGCGCCATGATCCTGAACGATGCGAGGATACGCAAGCGAGCCTCGGGGTCATCCAGGTCTGTTTCGATAATTGCGCGGATATCCTTTAGGTAGTTGAACAACGTCGTGCGGTGCACGAACAATGCTTCGGACGTGCGCAAAAGGTTCATGTTGTGCTCGAGATAGCACTTGAGAATCGCATAGTAATCCTTGCGCCGCCCACGGTAGGGCATGAGTCGCTTCACATCCGCATCGCAGAAATGCACCGCTGGAAGCTGCGAGCAGCCGCGCTCGTGGTAATGGCGCAACGCCACATCCCCGAAGCAGCACACGCGAGCCCCAAGGCGCTCGCACATATCTGCCGCGATACGCGCTTCGGCAAAGTACTCATCCGTTAGAAGAACATCTTCGTATTCCTCGCTCGATCCGACCGCGCTCGCCATATCCAAGACGAGCTCCGCAAAGCGCGAACGCGCGGATGCGTTTTCGGCTCTATTTGCATCATCGCCTTCGCCGAGGGGTACCACGCAAGCGATGCCGTCCCTATAGCGCACGGCACAGCATCCGGGCAGCTCCATCTCGAGCCGATAGCACAAAAAAGCATCGACCTCGGCCGCGATCGCCGATGGGTGCAGCTGCGCCCACAGGCACACGAATCGCACATTGCGCCGCCAGTTCCACAAGCGCAAGCTGTCCGCTAGCAGCCGATCGTCATCGGCCCGCCCCTCGAGCAAGCTAACGAAATACGCTCTGAACACCTTGTCTAGATCCGCCTCGCGCAACGAGGGCCGCCTTAGCGCTGTACGGACGACCTCGCAAATAATCTCGGCAATCTGGAAATCCCCCGGCCTCGGATCGGTCCCGCTGTAGGGAATGACGACGCGACCCTGGTAGACGTTACCCCGTCCGATATTGACGTAAAGGCTGCGATCGCCATATGCGCCGTCTATACTGCCGGCATCATAGTGCACTGCGGCCTTGCGCGTGTGAAAGGTATCCTCGAACCCCTGCTGACGTGCAAGATTGCGCATAACTTCCGGGCGCGTGACGTAGTACGACGAGCGTTTTTCCAAGAACACGGTAAACGCCTCATCGCCCTCGGGAATGCTATTGCCGATGACGTTGTAGTTCTTGTCGTAAATGAGGACGGGCTGGTCGAGCAAGTCCGTGCCAATCTCGCATAGGGTGTTGAGGTCGCAGGCACCCAATAGTTCGAGCACAAGGCGCTCGTGCCATTGCTCAAACGCGCGAAAGGCTTGCAGCGCAACAGATACTACCCGCATGAGATTATCCTCGTCATGCGCAACGAGGTATTCGATTGCAACGTCTTCGGCCCAATCGGGCTTGCATCCCACGACGATTGCGTACCCGCACTTCCCCGTAACCGTGGGCGAAGACGGGCAATCGCGCTATTTGCCGCGCCTAGAGCTCGGCAGCGCGAAGCTCGGTAATGGCATCGGCCATAATCTGCTCGGCATCGTTCGTGACGATATCGAGGCCCTCGGCACGGAAGACCTTGACGTCCTGTATGCCAAAATACAGCTGGCACAGGGCCTTGACCTGATCCCAACCGTAATCCCACTCGCCCGCATAGCCTCCAACCGTCGTAACGTAATATGCTTTAGTCGCGTTCACGAGCCCCGTTGGAATGCCCTCGGGACTGTAGTTGAACGTCACTCCCTGCGCGCACAAGAGCTCGAAGTAGATCTTCAGCATGGCGGGGAACGAAAAATCCCAGTACGGCGCTGCAAACACGACAACGTCGGCCGCGGCAAACTGCTTGGCATACGAGAAGACGGGGTGGCTGAAATCGCCCGCCTGAGTTCCCTCGGTACGAGCGTTGACGAGCGCCCCCGTAAGCGGCTCGAGCGGCTCGTCTTCGAGCACGAGGGTCTCAAGCTCGTATTCGCCCTGCTCGAGCAGACGCTCGAGCAGCACCTGAGCCAGACGCTCGGTACGCGATGTCTCGCGGTTTACGCACGAATCTACATACAAAAGCTTCTTCATCGGAACCTCCCTGTCGATTTGAGCACAATAGATAATAACAGCTCCCACAGGCCCTTAAGGCCTTCGGATTGCACGGCATCTGCCGTTAATGTTGCTTTAAATAGTCACGATTGACGGTGCGCAAGGGACACCTATACCGTATGCTTTTTCGAGTTAGAGAGAAAGAAGTCATGATGGCAGCTTCTAAGGTTTTCTACACGTCCATGCGCACAGCACCCGACGACAGCATCCCGGCAAAGCTTGCACGCCATCAACCCCACAAGCGACTGG
>CAMPAJ010000051.1 GCA_946631805.1 uncultured Eggerthellaceae bacterium | reverse complement strand
CCCCCTGGCGTACCGCAGCTAGCCCCGCCGCGCGCAAGCGCGGCATCCATGCGGACGCGCGACGTGGCGCCCGCAGGTCGGATGGGCTCGCACGCGCGCGCACGATTAAAAGGCACGCGCGCGGGAGCGCCCCAGCCCGGCAAGGTGGCCTTCGCACGGATAAACGACGGCCCGGCTCCGCCGGGCGTGGATGATCGCGCCCTCGAACCGACGGAAACATCGCCCAGCCGGCCCGCTTGGCGTGCTATCATCGTCACGTCAGTGAAAGTCGGCTCTCTTCTCTGCCAAGCGCTGATTCTCGGAGGGGCGCTAGATAGCCCCAATCCCGCTTAACTTAACTCGCACCTTTTGCGCGACGGCGCGCTCATGCTGGCAACATAGACTATAATGCGGGGCATGGAAGGCTACTACACATATCCCGATGCCGTTCGTGGCGCGAGTGCGCTTTCGCCTGCGAGGCCAAAACGCATTGCCGTGGTTACGCAGGGCGTGAAGCTCGGCGACGAGACGCGTGGGTACACGCGTTTCAGGTTTATCGCGGAATCGCTTGCGCGCGAGGGCTTCGAGGTCGACCTCATAACGTCGACGTTCCAGCATTGGGATAAGGCCCAGCGCGTAACGTCGCGGGATTGCTATCGGGGGTTGCCGTATCGCGTGCGTTTCGTATACGAGCCGGGCTACAAGAAAAACCTGGATGTTCGGCGCATCAACAGCCACCGCGTATTCGCCCGCAACTTGCGCGAGCTGTTCAAGAGCCGCTTTGCCGCCGATCCGCATGCCTACGATCTGATTTACTCCGAGATTCCCCCTAACGACATGGCCCTTGCCTGCGCCGAGGTCGCATCTGCCCGCGGGATTCCCTACGTATGCGATGTCAACGACTTGTGGCCCGAAGCCATGCGCATGGCCGTGGATGTGCCCGTCGTGAGCGATGTGGCCTTTGCGCCGTTCGCGTTCGACGCCAAACGCGTGTACAAGCTCATCAGCGCAGCGGTCGGCACGTCGGATGAGTATGCGAACCGGCCGGCCCAGGATAGGACCGAGCCTTACGAGAAGCGGACGGTATATGTGGGCAACCAGCTGTCCGTTTTCGACGAGGGCGCAGCGGCTCACGTCGGCGAGGTGCACAAGCCCGCCGATGAGTTCTGGGTCATATATGCCGGCATGCTCGGGGCGAGCTACGACATAGCCACGCTCGTCGAGGCATCGAATATCGCCCGTGCAAAAGACAACCGCATACGCTGCAAGATTCTCGGCGATGGCCCCGATAAGGAAAAGCTCGTTAAACTTGCTGCGGAACTCGGCGCGCCCGTGGATTTCGTCGGCTATGCGCCGTATGCGCTCATGGCGGCCTATCTGCGAGCATCCGATGTGACGGTCAATTCCCTTGTGAAATCGGCAGCGCAGAGCATCGTCACCAAGATCGGCGATTACTGCGCGGCGGGAATTCCCATGATCAACACCGGGTCAAGCCCAGAGATGAGGGCCAAAGTAGACGAGTGGGGAATCGGCCTCAACGTCGAGGCGGAAGAGCCGCGCATTCTTGCCGATGCCATTTTGGAGCTTGCAGACGACCCTGATCGATGTGAGGAAATGGGCGCAAACGCCCGTCGGGTTGCCGAGGAGAAGTTCGATCAGGAGCATTCGTACCAGGTGATCGTTGATTTGGTCAAGTCGCTCGTGAGCTAGGGAGGGTTTTGTCCCGCCGCCCCGGGAGGCCGAGGTGGTGGGCCTTTCGCTTGGCTTCGGCGTGCGGCGTTTATGCAAATTGCGGTTTGCTAAGGTGTCCGTTGTACAATAAGACGATTAATGCGATGTCTGCCGTGCGGGCGTTGCAAGGATTGGAAAACGACAAGGAGAGCGTGTGATTCCCTTTTCTCCGCCCGATATTACGCAGGGGGAAATCGACGAGGTCGTCGATTCGCTGAAGAGCGGCTGGATAACTACTGGCCCCAAGACAAAGCAGCTCGAGCGTGATTTGGCTGCGTTCATCGGAAGCCAGAAGGTTGCTTGCTTGTCTTCGGCGACGGCGGCGCTGGAATGCGCTTTGCGCCTCTTGGGAATTGGGCCTGGCGATGAGGTCATTACGAGCGCGTATACGTATACGGCTTCGGCTTCGCCCATTTGCCATGTGGGTGCGACTCCCGTGCTCTGCGATGTGGCCGAAGGCTCCTACGAGATGGACTACGGGAAGATGGCCTCGCTCGTGACCGAGCGCACGAAGGCGGTCATACCCGTCGATATCGCAGGCCGCATGGTGGATTACGACCGCCTTGCCGAGGTCCTTGACTCCGTTGCGGGGCTTTGGCATCCGTCGAACGAAGAGCAGGAGCGCTTCGCGCGCATTCCGATTATCGCAGATGCCGCACATTCGCTCGGCGCACGGCGCCGCGGCTTGAATTCGGGGCAGGTGGCCGATCTCACGACGTTCTCGTTCCACGCCGTCAAGAACCTCACGACGGCGGAAGGTGGGGCGCTCACGTGGAAAAACGGCGTATTTGCCGATGACGATCAAGTTTACAGGCAAGTTATGCTCATGTCGCTTCATGGGCAGACCAAAGACGCCTTGACTAAAAGCAATGCGGGAGCGTGGGAGTACGACATAGCCTTCCCGGGGTGGAAGTGCAACATGACAGATTTGCAAGCTGCGCTCGGGTTAGCGCAGCTGCGAAGATACCCAGGCCTTCTCGAGCGACGCCGCTGCCTTGTCGAGCAGTACGAGCGCGGCCTTGCCGACGAGGGGGTTTCGGTGCTGCAGCACTTCGAGGGAGATGCCGATGCGGAGGGATTTGCGTCGAGCGCGCACCTTATGCTCGTGAGGCTCGAAGGTCGCACGCAGGCGTTTCGCAATGCGCTCATCGAGCGCATGTCCGAGGCGGAGGTGGCCACGAACGTGCATTACAAGCCGTTGCCGCTGTTGAGCGCCTACAAAGACCTTGGTTTTGATATTGCGGACTTCCCGAATGCGCTTGCGCAGTTCCAAAACGAGATAACCTTGCCGCTTCACACGCTGTTGTCCGACGAGGACGTGCAAACGGTCGTGCGCGTATTCAGACGCTGCAAGAAGCAGCTTGAGGACGAGGGGCTGCGATGAGCGCGCGAGTCGGGAAAACATGGTGCGCTGTTGCCGGAACCGTTGCGGTGGCTTCCGCTGCTGGAGCCGTGTTCGAGCAGCTGCGCAATCCGACGCGGGGGACGTTCTACGAGCGTTTCGGAAAGCGTGCGTGCGATATAGCCATCAGTTTGGCGGCCTTGCCGATCGTCGGCGCGGTGACTGCGGCATGCGGCGTTGCGATACGCGCCGAGGATGGCGGTCCGGTGTTTTACAATGCGCCGCGCGTGGGAAAGGATGGCCGCGATTTCGTCATGTACAAGCTGCGGTCCATGAAGGTGAACGCCCCCGACCTCGTCATGGAAGACGGTTCGACGTACAATGGCGCGGATGATCCGCGGATGACGCGGATTGGTGCCTTTATGCGCAAGACGAGCCTCGACGAAATCCCGCAGTTCCTCAATGTGCTCAAGGGCGACATGAGCGTCGTCGGCCCGCGGCCCGATTTGCGTCGCGAAACCGAGCTCTATTGCGGGGACGAGGGACGCAAGCTCACGGTCAAACCCGGCATTACCGGCTACGCGGCCGTGTACGGGCGCAACTCGTTGCCTTGGCACGATCGGCTTGCGCTTGATATCGAGTATGTGGACAACCTGTGCTTCTCCTTGGATGCGAAAGTGTTCGCCAAGACATTCGCAACTGTTTTCATGCAGGAGGGCATTTACGTGGAACCTGGGATGGATAACGACTAAAACGAGTGGGAGGAAGGCCCTATGCGTTTCTCGATAATCGTGCCCGTCTATAACGCAGAGCGCTACCTTGACGAGTGCCTTGACTCGCTGAGTGCTCAGACATTTGCCGATTTCGAGGTTATCTGCATAAACGACGGTTCAACTGACCGGTCGGGAGAACTACTGCTCACCCGCTCCTTTTCTGACGGACGTATTCACGTTATAAACAAAGCCAACGGTGGCCCGTCGAGCGCCCGCAACGATGGCGTTCGCGTGGCACAGGGCGATTACGTCTGCTTTTTGGACGCCGACGACCAACTCGAGCCATCGGCGCTCCAAAGGATTGACGATGCGCTGAACGAAGGCGATCCCGATGCCGTCGTATTCGGTTGGTCATATTTTCCTTCCGGTTTGGCCGACCGTTTCGTTCGCGAACGATCCGCCGTACGCGATGCCTATTATCCCGAGTTTGCGCCTGCGCTCGTGTTCGACGAGATGACGAACCCGTATTTGCGCCTCGCGGTACGTCGATCGTCGCTCGCGGCCAGCGGAGTAACGTTCGACGAGGCGCTGCGCGTGGGCGAAGACGCCCTGTTCCTGTTCTCGCTGTACCCGGCCCTAAAGGGTGTGCGGCTTATCTCCGAGAAGCTGTATCGGTACCGCTTGCCGCACGACGGGTCCATCATGGCGGAGTACAAGAACGACGTGGCTCATCTGTGCGTGTGCGACCTGAATACGGCTATCGAGATCTTTTCGGCGTGGAACAAAGCCGGTTTGCTTGAAGAATACGGAACGCACCTGGTCAAATGGTTTGTCCGCGGTCAGCTGTACACCATACTGCGCCAACCTCCCGAAATGCGTGAACCGCTTACTGCGCTCGTGCGGCAGATGTGGCGCGCGAATTTCACGACCGACCAGCTTACCTCGCTTGACGTGAACGAGGAGACGGCGCATCTCATTCGCATCGTCCTCGCTGCAAGCGACGAGGGGAAGCTCGTTACGAGCGAGAAGGACCTTGCCCGCGCGTTGTTCGCATGGCGCATCGCCGAGTACGGCATCGCCGATTTGGCTGTCACTGCCGTCGAACGTGTGGGTTCCCGCCTGCTCGAACAGCGCCATATGCTGTTAAAGTCCCAGGATCCGGCCCGTGACGACTCGGGCATCGATGAAACGCCGGCCGACAATCGGCCGACCCCGTTCGCAGGCTCCGGTTTCGAGTCGATTGACGAGTTCGAAGCGTCTGATGATACGAGCGTCGGCGAGATAGAGTTTGGGGACGTTCCCGTTCCGTCGGCGCCGTTGCAACCATTCGATGGCTCCGACGTTGCGTTGCCCAACATAGACCCCTTGCTCGAGCAGCCGCTCGTCTCGGTGATCGTGCCGGTGTATAACGTCGAGGCGTATCTTGATCAGGCTCTTAACAGCATTCGCAGGCAGACCTTGCGCGCGTTGGAAATCATCTGCGTGGACGATGGATCGACGGATGCTTCCCCCGATATCTTGAGCAAGCATGCGGATTGCGACGCGCGTATACGGATCGTGACGAAGCCCAACGGGGGTTACGGATCGGCATGCAATCGCGGCATCGAGGAAGCGCGGGGTACGTGGATCGCCATCGTAGAGCCCGATGATTGGATCGATCCGAAGATGTACGAGAGCATGACTTCGTATGCGGCGTCGTTCGAAGGGCCCGTCGACATCGTCAAGACTCCGTACTGGCGCATGTGGATGCCCGATACCGACCAGCAACGGCGCATAAACTGCAGCTACCGTGGGCGCATCAAGCCGGCGAGCCAGCCGTTCAAGCTCACCGACCCCGGCGTCACGCACCTCATAATTCACCATCCATCCATATGGTCGGCGCTGTATCGGCGCGAGTTCATGCTCGCGTGCAATATACGTTTCCATGAAATCCCAGGTGCGGGTTGGGCGGACAATCCGTTTTTGGTTGACACGCTGTGCCAGGCGCAGGCTATCGTGTACCTGGATGAGCCGTTCTACTTCTATCGGGAAGAAACGCCCGAGAAAACCGAGAACATGGCCCGCAACAGTTGGAAGATGTCGCTGGATCGTTGGCACGACATGCTCGATTCCTATGAGCGCCTGAACGTGACCGACGAGAACATACGGCGCGCTCACATCCGCCGCGGGTTCACGTACGTGGGCCTCGTCTGCGAATACCATGACATAGACTCCGAAGAAGATGTGCGCGAGAGCATAAAGGGCGTGTTCGACCGCATGGACGACGAGCTCGTGTTCAGCGAGCCGAACGTTTCTCCGGGCTCTAAACAGCTCTACGCAAAGCTCAAAGGTATCGAGGCGCCGTCGATAAGCCCGTTGCCGTATGCGGCCGAGGTGGTGAAGGGCGGAGTTTACAATGTTGTGAACACGGGTCCCGCCATGACCTTCGATACGTTCAAAGGCTTCGTTTCGGCACATGCCAAACGCGAAGGGAGATAATAATCATGAATCCTGAAGTCGATTTTGTTCTCAAGACCATAAAGAGCCGTGACGTTCACTTCGTGCGTCTGTGGTTTACCGACGTACTTGGCACGATGAAGTCCTTCGCCGTCTCCCCGTCCGAGATAGAGGGCGCATTTTACGAGGGCATGGGCTTCGACGGCAGCTGCGTCGCGGGCTTCAGCCCTGCCGAGGAATCCGACATGATCGCGTTTCCCGATCCCGAGACGTTCCAGGTCTTGCCCTGGAGGCCTACGTCGAACGCCGTCGGCCGCATGTTCTGCGATATCAAGACGCCGGATGGCCAGGCTTTCGAAGGTGACCCGCGCAACGTTTTGCGCCGCATGGTCGGCAAAGCAGCCGATATGGGCTTCGTGTTCAACGTCGGGCCCGAGGTCGAGTATTACTACTTCAAGACCCCCGAAGCGCCCGACGTGCTCGACAAAGGCGGTTATTTCGATTTGACCAGCCTTGATTACGCTTCGGATTTGCGCCGCGACACCGTGCTTTCCCTTGAGAAGATGGGGATTCCCATAGAGTACTCGCATCACGAGAATGGCCCATCGCAACACGAGATCGACTTGCGCTATACCGATGCGCTTTCAATGGCCGATGCCGTCATGACCTACAAGCTCGTGGTCAAGGAAATAGCCATAGAGCACGGCGTCCATGCGTCGTTTATGCCCAAGCCCTTGGCCGACGCGCCGGGAAGCGGCATGCACGTGCATCAGAGCCTCGTCGACATGCAGGGCAACAACTTGTTCTTCGATAAAAATGACCCGCAGGGGTATAACTTGTCGGATCTCGCGAAGAGCTATATCGCGGGCATCCTCAAGTATGCTCCCGAGTTTTGCCTCGTCACCAATCAATACGTCAATTCGTATAAGCGGCTCATCGGCAGGGGTGAGGTGCCAGCGTGCCTGTCGTGGGCGCGCACGAACCGCACGGCGCTGCTTCGCGTGCCGGGCTATCGCCCCAACAGGCCGGATGCCTGCCGTGTTGAGCTGCGCAGCCCTGATCCCAGCGCGAATCCGTACCTGGCCTTCGCGGTGATGCTCGCCGCCGGCCTCGCCGGCATACAAGAGGGCCTCGAGCCGGCGCCGCCTCTCGAGGACAAAGCTTCTGACGATTCGACGTTCTCGGTCGACAGGTGCGGTATCGCGGGCCCGCTGCCCATCAACCTCGGCGAAGCGGTCGACAAGTTCGAGTCGTCGACGCTCATGAAGGAGACGCTCGGCGAGCACATCCATTCGTACTTGGTCGAGACGAAACGCGCCGAGTGGATGGAGTACCTGCGGCACGTGAGCCAATGGGAGCTCGAGAGGTATCTGGCGGTGCTTTAATGAGTAAGAGAGTCGTTTTCATAGCAGATAGCCTGGATAACGCCTACAAGTTCCAACAGGTATTGACGTCATTCCAGGTCGAGATTGCGGCGGGTTCCACCGTGCAGATTCCCAAGCTTCTTGCGCATGGGGTTTCCCGCGACCTTGTTATATTCGAGGCGCGCGGATCGGCCAAGGACAGTTTCGCCGAAGTCGTTTCGCTCACGGAAGATCACAACTGTCCGCTCCTCGTCATCGTCGACGCCGCCGATTTGGACGACCTGCAACTGCCTACGATCATTCCGAGCGATTTCGTCACGCACGGCGCGAGCCACGAGGAATGTTGCGCCCGGGTGCGCTTGCTCTTGGGTGCCGAAGGGCAGGTCGGGCATGCCGAGATGGTTGCCGTCGGCGATATGGTCATCAATTTGGCGACGTATCAGGTCACCGTCGCCGACGAGCCCATAGACCTGACCTATTTGGAATACGCACTGCTTTCGTTCCTCGTCCGCCATGCCGGTCGCACGTTTTCGCGCGATGCGCTTTTGCAGCACGTGTGGGGATTCGACTACTACGGCGGCTCCCGAACCGTCGACGTGCATGTGCGGCGCATCCGCGCAAAGCTCGGTCCCGAATTGGCCCAGCGCCTCGAGACGGTGCGCGGCGTAGGTTACCTCTGGTCTGCTGAACGATAGAAGGAGCAGTTCATGCCCAAGAAGATTGCCGTCATAGACGGAAATTCGCTCATGCATCGAGCGTATCATGCCGTACCGCCTACGATGAACGCGCCTGATGGCACGCCCACTAATGCCGTGTTCGGTTTTTGCTCGATGTTGTTCAAATTCATCGAGATGGCATCCCCCGATGGAATCGTGTGCGCATTCGATGCTGGAAAACCCCAGTTCAGAATTGAGGCAATGGAGCAATACAAAGCCCAACGCCCCCCGATGGACGACGATCTGCGCGTGCAGTTCCCCGTAATCGAAAGCCTGCTCGAGTCCATGAACATTCCGGTGATCAAGGTTCAGGGTTGGGAAGGCGACGACATTTTGGGTACGGTTGCGGCCCGTGACGAGGCCCGCGGCTACCAAACGCTGCTCGTTTCGGGCGATAAGGACGTCAACCAGCTGGTCACGGATTTGACGCATGTGGTCACTACCAAAAAGGGCATAACCGATGTCGTTATCTACGATCCTGCGACCGTGGAAGAGAAGTACGGCATCACCCCGGCCCAGTTCCCCGATTACCTGGGTTTCATGGGCGACTCTTCCGACAACATCCCCGGCGTGCCGGGCATCGGGCCCAAATCCGCTCAAAAGCTGCTGAGCCTGTACGGTTCCATGGAAGGGGTGTACGACAACCTCGACAAGCTCAAGGGCAAGCAGCTCGAGAACATCCGCGACAATCGCGAGCTGGCATTCCTATCCCGCAAGATCGCGACGATCGTGACAGATTTGGATTTTGAACTGGATGTAGACGAGGTGTCCTGGCCGTCGTTTGACGTGCAAGAAGTAACCGATGCGTTCGGGGCCATTCGCTTCAACGCGCATC
>CAMPAJ010000050.1 GCA_946631805.1 uncultured Eggerthellaceae bacterium | reverse complement strand
AGGTCGCCGAGCGCGTGCTCGACAGCAACGACCAGGAGCGCGAGCGCGGCATCACGATTCTTTCCAAGAACGTCTCGATCACCTACAAGGACGTCAAGATCAACGTCATCGATACGCCGGGCCACGCCGACTTCGGCGGCGAGGTCGAGCGCGTGCTCAACATGGCCGACGGTGCCCTGCTCATCGTCGACGCGTTCGAGGGCCCCATGCCCCAGACGCGCTTCGTGCTGCGCCACGCGCTGGCAACCGGCATGCGCATCGTCGTGGTTGTGAACAAGATCGACCGCCCGGGCGCGCGCCCGCACGAGGTCGTCGACGAGGTGTTCGACCTGATGGTCGAGCTGGACGCGAGCGACGAGCAGCTCGATTTCCCCGTCGTTTTCACCAGCGCCATGGCGGGCTACGCGCGCTTCGAGCCCGAAGACGACAACATGAACATGATTCCGCTGCTCGAGACCATCCTCAAGGAGGTCCCCGCTCCCGAGTGCCAGCCCGACGGCCCCATCGCGCTGCAGATCTGCACCGTCGACCACTCCAGCTTCGTCGGCCGCATCGGCGTCGGCCGCCTGCATTCTGGCACCATCCACAAGGGCGAGCAGGTGCTCGTGGCCAAGGGCGACGGCACGCGCTACAACACCACCATCAAGCAGGTGTTCACGTTCGAGGAGCTGGGCAAGAAGGAGCAGAAGGAAGTCTACGCGGGCGACATCGTCGCCGTCGTGGGCGTTGACGACGCCGACATCGGCGACATGGTCACGAGCCGCGAGCATCCGGTGTTCCTTGATCCCATCAAGGTCGAGCAGCCCACGATGTCGGTCGTGTTCGAGGCCTCCACGAGCCCGCTCGTCGGCCGCGAGGGCGAAATCGTGGGAAGCCGCCAGCTGCGCGAGCGCCTGCTGCGCGAAGGCGAGTCCAACATCAGCATGCGCATCAGCGATGTGGAAGGCTCCACGGGCATGGAGGTTGCGGGCCGCGGCGTTTTGCACCTTTCGGTCCTGATGGAGACCATGCGCCGCGAGGGCTTTGAGTTCCAGGTCGGCCGCCCGCAGGTTGTGTACAAGGAAGATGAGGCCGGCAATCGCCTGGAGCCCATCGAGGAAGCCACGGTCGACGTGCCCAGCGAGTACGCGGGCAAGGCCATCGAGGTTTTCGGCAACGCCGGCGGCGAGATGACCGACATGATCCAACGCGGCGAAGACACGCACCTCGTGTTCAAGATCCCCACGCGCGGCACGATGGGCCTGCGCACGCGCCTGCTCAACGCCACGCGCGGCGAGGCCACGATGTTCCATCACTTCAGCGAGTACGGTCCGTACCGCGGCGAGATGGCGCACCGCAAGAACGGCATGATGATCAGCATGTCCACCGGCAAGTCGGTCGCGTACGCGCTCGACACGCTGCAGGAGCGCGGCCGCCTGTTCGTGGGCCCGGGCGAGGACTGCTACGAGGGCATGATCGTGGGCGAGTCCGCCAAGGAAGGCGACATGGTCGTTAACGTCGAGAAGTCCAAGCAGCTCGGCAACCAGCGCTCGAGCAACGCCGACAAGGCGATTTCGCTCACGCCGCCGATCACGTTCACGCTCGAGGAGGCGCTCGAGTTCATTGAGGACGACGAGCTGGTCGAGGTTACGCCCAAGTCCATCCGCCTGCGCAAGCGCCTGCTCACCGCCGTCGAGCGCAAGAAGGCTGCAGCGGGTAAATAGAAGTCGACAATGGGGGCAGTCCCTGTTGCCGGCAGTTCCCGTCGTATGGGATTGTTTCTGCATGATTTGACGTGCGGGTTTACCGTTGCGGGCGATGCGGATTGGAATGGGAAAAGAGCATGCATTAAAAGGGACAGTCCCCTTTAATGCATTATGGTTTGTGCAGAATGTGAAAGAAGATGGTGGCGTGACTGGGCATGGCAAGCTGTGGACAGGGGATTTCGTCCTGATCCTTACCATCACGCTACTTGCGTTCATAGGCGTTCAGGGTCTTAACAACGGGACGCCAATTTACGTGTCGCTGCTCGGCGGGAGCAACGCGTATGCGGGTGCGCTCATCTTGGAGTTCTCGATTTCGGCGGCAATCGCGCGCATTGCGATCGGGCGCGTGATCGACCGGCGTTCGCGGCGCGGTTTCGTAATCGGCGGTGCCGTGCTCCTGCTCATCGGCACGGCGGGGGTTATACCGTTTCCGACTTTGGAAGCGCAGGCTGTTTTGCGCGCGGTGCAGGGCGCGGGGTTCGGCGCCGTGACGACGTCGGCCTCTACGGCAACCGCTGACGTTGCGCCGGCGGCGCGTCTTGGCGAAGGGCTCGGCTACTATGGCCTGGGCCAATCGCTCGGTTTCGCCATCGGGCCGAGCATGGCCATCGTACTGCTTTCGTTCACGTGGCACGAGGCGCTGTTCTTTGGCATGGCCGTGGTGTCGTTGTGCCTGATCGTGCTGGGAATCATCTGCAGTTACGAGAAGCATCCCGAGCGGCTCGACCCGACGTCCGCCTATGCGCGTATGGTGCGCGAGCGGGCTGACCAGGAGGGCTTAACGCGCGAGGCGCAAGACCAAAAAGAGCAAGAAGGGTTCCCCGCCGCGCAAGGCGCTTCGTCCGAGGAATCGACGCAGGAAAAGCAGGAAAAGCTCCCCTTTATATGGCGCCTTTTCGAAAAAGGCGCGCTTCCGGGGGCAATCCCCATGCTCACCAGCTGCTTGGGGTATTCCGTTATCGTCAGTTTCGTCAGCAAGTACGGCGTGCAGACCGGGCTTGCGGCCCCGGGCGTGTTCTTCGTGTTCGCAGCCATAACGATGACGGCCGTGCGCTTGGGCGGCGGCCGGCTTATCGACCGGATGAAGCCCCACGTGCTGCTCGTCGCGCCCATCCTGTGCGGCGTCGGCTGCTTTGCAATCTTGGCCACGACGGCGGGCGAAGCGTGGTTCTACACGGCAGGCGCGCTGTTCGGTTTGTCGATGGGGCTGGCGTTTCCCCTGTTCAATACCGTGTGTGTGAAATGCGCACCCACGGAGCGCCGCGGGGCGGCGAGCGCCCTGTACGGCTTGGCGAACGACATGGGCATCGGGCTGGGCTCCGTGTTCTGGGGCGCGGTCATTGACTGGATTGGCTACACGCCCACCTTCTGGGGCGGTGCGCTCGTGCTCGCCCTTTCCTACGCCGTCGCGTTCGCCGTATTCCCGAGGGAATAGCGAATTACGCCCGAATGTGCATTCTAACCCCAGGGGTCAGAATGCACATTTGTAGGATGAGGTTGCGCGTAAACCTGGCTAGGCTTTTGCGGCGGCTTTCACGGCTTTACCCATTGCCATGACGTTTTCGGGCTTCGCGTTGAAGGGGATGTCGCACCCCGAGGCGACGATGTAGCCGGTCGGGCCAATCTCGCGGCACAGCTTCGTCGTGTAATCGAAAACTTCCTGCTCTGTTCCGAAGGCCAGCATGGTTGCGTTCACATCGCCCATGATGCACAGCCTGTCGCCGATGACTTCCTTGGCCAGGAAGATGTCGCTTTGGCCGTCGAGCGCGACGATGGCCGACTTGGGCGCAAGCTCCTTGAAGGCCTCGAAACCGGCGTTCCAGTTGGAATCGAGGTGCATAATGGGGATGACGTCGTACTGGTTGAGCAGATCGACGTATTCGCGCATGTAGGGCCACGACCACTTGCGGAACGCCTCCGTGCCCAGCGTGCTGGGCGTGCCGCGCCAGCCGCCGACCCACATGCCGATGGGTTTGGCGTCGCCCTTGGCGTTTGCCAGGGTGTTCTCGGTTTCGCGCATGGTCGTCTCATGCACTTCGGCGAAGACCTTCTCGAGCTTGTCGGGAATCTCGAACAGGTCCTCGGTGAGGAAGTTCATCAGCGTCCGCCCGCCGCAGAGCGTCTCGAAAGGAGAGCAGACCGTGCCGCCGAGCACGATGGGCAACCCTGCCTCTTTGAAGCGCTGAACGGCCGTGGGGCGGAATTTGGGCGTGTCGCCGACGAGGGTCGGGATGGGGCCGAACGTGCGCTCGATGAAATCGGCACGCCATGCCGCATATTCCATTTCCAAGATGCGATCGTAGTCTTCCTGCTCGATAAGCTCGAGTTCATCGACCTGCCAAAGCTCGTTGCGCCCGAGCTCCTGGCCGGGGACTTTCACCTTCGAAAGCCATAGGATCGAAAGCGAGCGGGCGGCGAATACGGCTGTTTGCACGGCGTCGACGCCCATCTTGGTGGAAGCTTCGATGCTCGTGGTGCATTGCAGATCCAAATCTTCCAGGAAATCTGCCAGCTCGACGCCCTGCATGGCGGCGTTGAAGGCCGATCCTGCGTTGATAAACGGAATCTTGTCGACGGGTTCAAGAGCCACTGCTGCGCGGATGCGGTCGAGTCTTTCTTCGTACAGTCCCATGATTGCTCCTTGATTCTTGTTGCTTGCTTTACTGTTGTCGCGTTGCGTCGATTGCCCACATGGCTTGAGCTGAACGCAAGGCAAGGTGTTTAACGGGTTACGCTGGTGCTTATGCGCCCGGTTTATTCTTGAGTTTCGGGCTGGGATGCAATTTGAGCGGGTTTTTCATCGGCCGTGACCCAGCGTGCGCGCATCTTGGATTCGCTGCCCATTACCGCCAGGCCAATTGCTATGCAGATTGCCATCATGATGGCTTCGCCAATGAACATCGGCGCCCAGCTGCCGGTGATCGTGTGAAGCGTGCCCCAGATAAGGGCGTATACGATGCCGCCCAACGATGCCGCCATCGAAATACGTGAGTAGATGTCGCTGTACTCCAACGTGCCGAACACGCGGCGCGTCATGATGGGCAGCACAACGTTCGTGAGCGATGCGAACATGCCGACGAGGAAGGCTGCGATGAGGATGCTCGCCTGGGTGGCCGGGATGAACTGGAAGCAAAGGAGGCCTATAATTCCGGCGGCAAAGCCGATGATGATGCAAATCTGCGGACTCTTGTCGCCGATGACGCCGAACGCGACCTTGCCGAGAGTCTGGCCGACCATAGCCACCGAAACAGCGAATCCTGCAAACGTCAGAACATTCTCGACGCCCGCGACTTCCATGCCACCGATGAACGTCGCCAAGATGATGTAGGCGTACATGCAGATGTTGACGAACAGGGTCCAGATGAAGATGAGGACGAATTCCTTGGTCCTGAAGGCTTCGGACGCCTTCATGCCAGCTTGTGCTGACTGCACGGCGCTTGCGCCGCTGGCGTCAGCGCCTTCGGCGCCGAAAGCCTCAAGGCCCTTATCTTGCGGATAGCTCCTGATGACGAACAGGGAAAACGGCAACGTGGTGATCAGCGTGATGACGGCGAAAACGCGGTAGCCAACAGCCCAGCCCACGGTCGTGATGAAATACGTGCCGATGGGATTGAACACGACACCGCCGATACCCGTGAAAGCCATGGCGATGCCCACGAAGAAACCGGCGCGCTTGACAAACCAACGGTTAATGAGCACAGGTGCCGCCAGGTAGAGCAGCATGGGGATTGCAAGCCCCATGACGAAACCGCATGCGATGAAATACGGAAGCGACATTGTAAACGAAAGTGCAAAGAATACCACTGCGACGAGCAGGGAGCTTGCCGTCACGCACAGGCGCGCGTCCTTGCCCTGGAGCAGCTTGCCCGAAAACGGTAACGACAAGAAGCTGCCTGCGAACAAGGCGGTCAGGTAATAGCTTGCCATGCCGGGGTCAATGCCCAAATCTGCTGAAACCGGCCTGAAGTAGATGCCGGCGCATGATAACACGAGTGCGCATGGGCCAAAGCAGATGAAGATACACGATAACACGATTAGGTATCCATAATGGAACCCTTGTCTTTTAGCTGTTTGAGCTGCCATGAATTCCTCCCTTCGATTACTGCATTTACGAAAAGGGTCGATTCGCGCGATATCGGCCCTTGGCCATACAAGCAGCATGATAGAGTGGCCCATGTGCGCTTACATCAGCCGTGTTAAGGATATTGGTTTTTTAATTTTGGACAATTATGCGGAATCGTTGTCTAAAAGGTAAATCGAAAGCGCGGTGGCAAGCAGCTTGCTGCGATCGTCTAAATCGAAGCTGCAGACGTCTTTGATCTTTTCAAGGCGGTAGGTGAGCGTGCTTCGATGAATGTGCAATGACTGGGCGGTGCGCACGCTGTTGCAACCGTTAAGCGCATAATGGAAAAGCGTGGCGGAATAATCGGTTCCATGGCGGCGGTCGTAGCTGGCCAGGGCGAGCGCATCGCGGTTGACGAAAACGCTTGGGCCTCCGTCGAGGCGGCCAATGGCGGTTGCGAGCGATTGGAAATACTGGTCCTCGAAGCGGGCAAACTCCGCTTCCCGGGCGTATTCAACAGCAAGTTTTGCCTGCTGGTAATATGTTTTTACATTGCCGATACCCGAAAAACGCTCGCTTATGCCTGCGCGGCACTTCGTGTGCTTTACAATTTGGGCTATGCGTTTTTGCAGCGCTGGAGTCGATGCGCGCTCGTTCAGCATGTAGAGCGCGAACGTCATGTCGTCGAACATGAGCGTCAGGCACGAGTCATCGCCGCCGAGCGTTCTGAGCACCTCGTTTCTCACGAGGTCGTGCTTTCCCCGCGTGTCAAAAAGGCATGCTAGGTATTCGCCGTCTGGCTTGAGGTTCAGGAGCAGTGAGCGGCGTTTGATCGTTTCTTGCCCGAACGCCTTACCGAGCACGAGATCGCGAAGGAAGCTTTCGTAACGTTCGCCGCGCAGAAGGGCGATGTTCTCGGTGTTCATGAACGTAGACGCCAAGGTGGGCGCGAGCGCGTTCACGAGTTCCACATCGTAGCTGCCGAGCCTTTGCGAGAGCCCGACGACGAAGAAATAGCCTAAAAGCTTGCCGTTGCTGCGCATCGGCAAGCTGATGAACGGGGTATTGAAGCTGCTGATGTCTACCAGTGTGGCAGTGTTGGCGTCTTCCATGACCGCTATCTCGTTTTTTGCGACGAGCGTCTCGACGACGCTCCATGGCAGGTAGCCGTCGTCTATGAGGTGTTTCCACACATATCCCGATTCGTAGGTGTCTGCGTCGCCGCGAATGGCCATCACCTTGAAGCCATCGTCGACGCAATACGAGGGGTAGCCGAGTACCTCGTAGAGGTAATCGCAGGTACGTTGCAAGCCGTTGGGCATGCTCGAGAACTTGCTTATTTCCAACTCCCATAGTGCGTGCTTTTCGAACAGCAACATGAGGCTGTTAAGCACGTTGGGAAGGCTTCGGCCATCGGAAACTACGGCGACCTCTGCGTTGCCCCAATCACTTGAACGGAAATTCGCGCCCACAAAGATGAACCCGCACCCAGCCGCGAACTGCCCTGACGTTGGTGCTTTGGATACGACGTAAAGCGTCCGCGAATCGGGGTCTGTGGTGGCGCCGTCGCCCAAAAGGGCACGGCTGTACATGCGTTTTGAAGCAGGCGCGGCTTCGCGCTCTACATGAGCCCCCAATTGTTTGGCTATGTAACCCAGTGTAAGCTTCATTGCGCATGCTGAGGTGCTTTTGCCATCGCTAATACTGCGCCTTGCATTTTATATGGGGCAGCTTTGGCAAAAGACGAGATGGCATCGGCCAGCCTCCTTTAATGCGTCGACCCTATATGCGTTTACACGTTGAACTTGAAGTGCATGACGTCGCCGTCTTGGACGACGTACTCCTTGCCCTCTTGGCGCAGTTTGCCGGCTTCGCGGCAGCCCTTCTCGCCGCCGAGCGCGACGTAGTCCTCGTATGAGGCGGTTTCGGCCTTGATGAAGCCGCGCTCGAAGTCGGTGTGGATGACGCCTGCAGCCTGCGGGGCCTTTGCGCCGATGGGGATGGTCCAGGCCTTGGTCTCCTTCTCGCCGCTGGTGAAGTAGCTTTGCAGCCCCAGCAGGGCGTACGCCTCGCGCGCCAGACGGGCGAGGCCGCTTTCCGAAAGCCCCATTTCCTCCAGGAACATCGCGGCGTCCTCGGGGTCCATGTCGGCCAGGTCGGCTTCGATCTTGGCCGAAATGGGCACGGGCGTGCAGCCGTCGATTTCTGCAAAGTCAGCGGTGACCTGGTCTTCGTCGACGTTTGCCACATACAGGATGGGCTTCATGGTCAGCAGGTGAAGGTCATACAGCGCCTCGCGCTCCTCGTCGGTCAGGTCGAGCGTACGCGCGCGATGGCCCTCGTTCAGGCCCTCGAGCACCTTCTTGGCGGTTTCGAACTTGGCGGCGAGCGCCTTGTCGCGGCGGGCGTCTTTCTCCAGGCGCGGCAGCGCTTTTTCGATGGTGGCGATGTCGGCCAGGATGAGCTCGGTCTTGATGGTCTCGACGTCGCTCGAGGGGTTGACCTTGCCGTCTACGTGCACGACGTCCGGATCGCTGAAATAGCGCACGACCTCGCAGATGGCGTCGGTCTCGCGGATGTTGGCCAAAAACTGGTTGCCCAAGCCTTCGCCGCGCGATGCGCCCGCGACCAGGCCGGCGATGTCCACGAACTCGACCGTGGCGGGCACGATCTGCGCCGGATGGTCGATCTTGGCGAGCTCGTCCAAGCGCGCGTCGGGCACGGGCACGACGCCCACGTTGGGCTCGATAGTGGCAAACGGATAGTTGGCTGCCAGCGCGCCGGCGCTGGTCAACGCGTTGAACAAAGTGGATTTGCCCACGTTGGGCAGTCCGACGATTCCTATGGAAAGTGCCATGAGGCCTCCTTGGTGCGCATATGCAAAAGATGAACTAAAGCATTGTAGCGCACTCGTAACACCCAAGCGCGCACTGCGCCAAAGCAGCAGCAAATCAGGCGAATCGGCCGAAGGCGGACGTTCCCGCAAAGCGGGCGAGCAGAAAGTGTGGAGCGGGCATATCGAAAGGACAGCCTTGCGCGCCTTGTCGTACTAAATCATGCCAAACAACTGCTTTTTTGGTTACAAATTAAGAATCGGACCTACCACATGCGAGAATGATGCCATGGATAACCGCAGCACACATACATACGGGCTCAAGAAGAACCGCGTAACGGCGGCAATCGTGGCCGTTGTTCTTGTGGCTGTGGTCGCCATCGTCGTTCCCTTTGCGGGCGCGAACCCGTTTGGCGGGGCGCAAATTCCCGCCGCGACGCAATCTGGGCAGGGCGCATCCGCTGCAGCTCACGATGCCGCTTCGGACGCCGCGGGCGACACCGTCGCGGAAGCTGCCTCC
>CAMPAJ010000049.1 GCA_946631805.1 uncultured Eggerthellaceae bacterium | reverse complement strand
CTTCGAGCACGAAGGCAGCACGATGTCGCAGAACTTGATGGAATCGTTGTTGTATATGTCGATGCCCATCACGAAGTCGAGCGACTTGAGCCATTCGGCCGTGAGGTTCATGTTGGCGAAGAACTGCTGCAGCGTATTGCCGACCGAGATGACAGCATGGATGTTGTTGGGCTGCGTGCGGAAATCGTACGCGTACATCTCGGGCGCCGCGGCAGCCATGCCCTCGGGAAGCGGCCAGCTGGCAAGCTTGGCGGAATAACCACGACCGCCGTGCATGCTGCCCACGGCCTTGCCGGGGCCGCCGATGTTGCCGGTAAGCGCCACCATGATGCCCACGGCATGGCCGAGCACGTCGGCGTTTGCGTACTTGTCGGCACCGCCCATGCCCAGGCCCAGCATCGAAGCGCCGCTTGTGGCATAGCGCTCGGCGATGTAGATCAGGTCATCAGCCGGGATGCCCGTCTTCTCGCTCGCCCATTCGATGGTATAGGGCTGCTGGCTTTCCTTGATGGCCTCGAACACGGTCTTGTAACCGTTTGCGCCCTTGACGCCCGCGACCTCGAGCGCCGGCTCGACTTTTTCGCCGTCGTAGGGCTGGAGGGATTTCGTCTTCGCATCCCACACGACGAACGGGTCGAACGTGGTGACCTCGCCGGTGGCCTCGTCCTTGTTCTCGCGCGGTTTCTCGCCCGATACTTCCTCCCAGCGCAGCAGCGTGCCGTCCTTCTTCAGCAGGTAGGGCATCGACGTGTGCGCGAGGACGAACTCCTCGTCGTAGAGCTTGTTATCCAGAATGTGGCTTACCATGCCCAGATACATGGCACCGTCCGTGCCCGGCTTGATGGGAATCCACTTGTGGGCTTTGCTGGCCGTCGTGCTGAAGTGCGGGTCCACGACGACGAGCTCCACGCCTGCCGCCAACGCATCCAGGAGGTTGCGCGCCTGCATCATGCCGGTCTCGCAGAAGTTATGGCCGTTGATCATGATGAACTTGGAGTTGACCATGTCGCGCGTCTCGTTCGTGCACGCGTAAAAGCCGTTGCCCGCCTTCATGGGGTCAAGGCCGTTGCCGATGCCGATGTCGATGCCCGGCTCCTCCATCTCGGAAGCGCCCAGCAATGCGGGCAGCATGCCCATGCGCGGCTCGCTGGAGTACGATACGTACACGGCCTCCTTGCCGTACTTGTCCCATACGGCCTTGATCTGGTCGCCAACTTCCTTCATGGCCTCGTCCCAGCTGATGGCCTCGAAGTTTCCTTCACCACGTTCGCCCACGCGGCGCAGCGGCGTCTGCAGGCGCGTTTCGCCGTAAATGTGCGAGATCTCGGAGATACCGCGGGCGCAGCACATCGAGTACTCGGCTTCGAGCGCGTCGTTCGGCTCGACCTTGGCCAGGCGGCCGTCGCGGATCGTGCACTTGAGGCTGCAGTTGCCGTTGCACAGCGACTGATGGAACGTGAAGGTTATGCGCTCTTCAGGCTCGGCAACGGCCTCGGCCGGTGCAAGCCACGACCCCGTAGTCGCCATTCCGCCTGCCGCCGCGCTCACGGCGCCTGCCACGGCAGCGGCCTTTACGAAACTACGCCGCGACATCGTCGTCGCGCCGTCGAGTGAACCTGCGTTGGTTTCGATCATGAAATCCCCCTTCGTATGCTCGTCATTCACCCTGCGAAGAAGATATACTGGTTGTGTCCGTTTACCTACGGACAGAAAGAGGGCAACCGATACGGACAGAATGGCCAACGAGGAGATGAAATGAACGCTAAACGCAGGGCAGATTTGCTGCTGCATATTGACGAGAGCTCAAATATACCGATTTACCAGCAAATATACGAGCAAGTACGTGATGCCATCTACTCCAATGCGCTTTCGGAAGGCGATAAGCTCACCTCCATTCGAAGGCTTTCGACCGATTTGGGAATCTCGCATACGACCGTCGAGCAAGCTTACTTGCAATTGGCCACCGAAGGCCTGGTAACCAACGTCCCCCGCTCGGGATACGTGGTCGAGCACATCGACACCGAATACATGGCGCTCGACCACAACGTGGACCTGCAATCACTTGAACGAGCGCGCAGCGGGCGCAGCCGCGACGCATTCTATGCCGAGAACCGAAGCGGCGGGGAGGCGCGCTATGATTTCTCGTATGCCAACCTGCAGCCCGACTCGTTCCCGGTCGACTTATGGCGCAAGCTCACGAACGATGTCTTGTACCGCTCGACATGCCCCGAACTTGCCCGCTACAGCTACACCGACGAGCCAAATGCCCTGCGCGACGAACTGGCCCGCTACCTTGCGCGCACCCGCGGCGTCAACTGCATTCCCGAACAGGTCGTTCCGCAAGCGGGCACATGCGACGCGCTTACGACGACGCTACAGCTGTTCGATTGCAACAACGACGTGTTGGGCATGGAGGAGCCGGGTTATCCGACCGTCCATGAGGTAGCGCAACGGTTGGGATTTGCCATGACGCCCCTGCCGATCGACTCCGGAGTCGAGGGGTTCTTGCAGGCACTTGACGAGCGCAAGCCCCGCATCGTATTCACGACGCCATCGCACCAATTTCCCACGGGAACGCTTTTGCCGTTGGATGCGCGCACGCGATTGCTCAAATGGGCCGAAGAAAACGACGCCTACATCATCGAAGACGACAGCTGCAATGAGTTTCGCTACACGACCCGGCCCATTCCCTCGCTGCAGTCGCTCGACGCCTACGGACGCGTTGCATACCTGGGGAACGTTTCGAAGGTGCTTTCGCCTTCATTGCGCATCGCGTATCTGGTGTTGCCGCCCAAGCTGCTCGAACGCTACTGGCATCTGTTCAACTTCGCGCATCCGCCCGTTTCGTGGCTCGACCAGGAAGTCCTCGCGCGATTTATCGCCGACGGCCACCTGGATGCCCATGTGCGCAAAACCGCCAAGGGAAACCACCGTCGCCACGACGAGCTGCTCCGATGCCTGCGCGCCGACTTCGGCCAGGCCATCGACATCAAGGGAACCGACACCGGCATGCACCTGTATGTAACCGTCCATAACGGCATGACCCAAAGCGAGCTTTTGGAGTCGGCCCTCGAAAACAGCGTGAAGGTCTACGGCACGACCCGCATGTGGTTTAGCAAACCCGCACCTCAGAACAACGTCATGGTCGGCTTCTCGGCCATCGCGCTCGACGACATCGCACCCGGCGTGCGCGCTTTGCGAAATGCTTGGTTAAGCTAGAATATCCGTTGACGGCACGGAGCCTCGCGCTTCGCGCGGCGATACGGCATGATTGAACGAGCGAAGAAGCGAAACCCCATGGCTGATTCAACGAACGACTCGAAATCGGAAACATCGTCACGGCTGTTCACAGCTGTGTTCATCGCCATCATCGGCGTAACGTTGACCTGCTACATCGTCGGGCAGGGGCTCAATGCGGGCACGTCGGTCTACATCGACCGCCTCGGCGGGAGCGCAACGCTTTCGGGAATCGGCGCGGCGGTGTTCTCGTTTGCGGCCATCATCGGGCGTCTGGTGTCGGGCCCGCTCGCGGATGCGCGCGGCCGGCTGCTCGTCATCGTGGTAGGCGCCATCGTATTGCTCGTCGGCGTGCTCGGCGCAGCGTTTTCGGCCGATATCAACATCATCATGCTGTGGCGCACGCTGCAGGGCTTGGGTTTCTCGGCCGTCACCACGGCAACCGCGACTGCCGCCGCCGACGTGCTTCCTGCCGAGCGGCTCGGCGAAGGCATCGGCTACTACGGGCTGGGCCAGGCATTTGCCATGTCCGTCGGCCCTGCCATCGCCATCGCACTCGTCTCGACCGATCCACCCGAGAACCTGTTCTGGGGCCTTTCGATTTCGGCTGCGATTTCGTTGGCATTGTGCGCATTCTGCCGCTACGAGCGCAATCCCATACGATTGCCCGAAACATCGACGTACCGAAGGCTCGCCCTTGCCAAAGCGAACTCCAAAGACGACCGCATGGCCAGCATAACCGTTCTCGACGAGAGCCCGGCAGCCAAAGAGCGAGAATCCGCATGTTCTAAGCGAAACTTGAGCACGAACGACAACGGCGCAGAGAAGCAAGACGAGCTGCATAATGGCGCCTTCCACAACGGGACAAATGATACTGCGCAAAACGACGGCTCCTCTTGCAACCGGGCAAATAATCCCACCTCAAACGGCGGACTGCTCGCTAGAATCGCCGAACCTGGGGCGTTAACGGGCGGCATCCCGATGATGGTGCTCTCCCCCGCGTTCGGGTTCGGCATCTTCTTCGTGGGACTTCTGGGCACGACCCTGGGCGTGGGCAACGCGGGGGTTTTCTACACGCTCTCGGCTGTATCGATGATCGTCGTACGCGTCTCGTCCAAGGCGTTCATGGACCGCGTGGTGCCCATCAAGCTATTCGCGATAGCGGTTGCGTCCGGCCTCGTGTGCTACGTCATGTTGCTTGCCGTGACGCTCATGCCAGGTCCGAGCATCGGCCAGAGCGCCCTGTTCTACATTGCCGGGGTTTTCTACGGCCTCTGCCTGGGAATCGCCTTGCCCGTCAACCAGACCGTCGCCGTGAAGAACTCCCCCGCCGAGCGTTGGGGCGCGGCTAACGGCCTGTTCATGCTCCTGTTCGACGTGGGAATCGGCCTGGCATCGGTCGTGTGGGGCGTTACGAACGACAACTTCGGCTTCACGTTCACCATCTGTTGCGTGCTCGCCCTGATCGCCGCCTCATTCGTCGCCGCCCTGCTGGCCTACCCGCCATCTGCCAAACGCCGCCAGCAGTAAAGCGCACTCCGGGGGTGGCGGAACGGCAAACCGAAGCCCTGCGCAAGGCACCATCGCCACCTCAGCAGAGCACACGACCCGAAAACCGCCGCACCTATGCAAGCGTTTGCAGCAACGCCTTTGCAAGCTGGAGCAAATCGGCGATGTATCCGCCGCACGCGGATTCATCCACCGCAACGATAAGGCGATCGATCCAACCCAGGGGATGCTCATGAACGAACGCGCTCAGCGTATCCGGCGTTACAGCGGCCTCGCCGTCTTCGTCGGCACCGCTTTCACCGAGCGCCTCGGCTATGCGCGTGCACAATACCGACGCGTACAGAAGCTCGATGCCAATGTGGTCCGCATACTGGTTGTTCTCGTTGGAAATCTCGAGCCCGGCCTCGCGCAGCAAGCGCTGCATGGCAAACGTCGGCTCGCCGAAACCCACCGTAGCCCCTTCGCCGCGGTGCAGGGTCTCCCACGGAGCCGCTGCCGGGCGCGGCGGGCCCACGAACAGCTTCGTGTACTCGACCGACGCACGTTGAACGGGATCTTCCCCGCTTTCGGCATACGTTTGGGCATCTTTTGCGTAGGCTTCGAGCACCTCGAGCGCCTTCGTCACATCAGCGCTGCCAAAATCGGGGAAGTTGGCCCAAAACTCGGGCTCGAGCCCCACCGTCCCCGTCTGGTTCATCGGCGCGAGCAGCGAATTGCCCACGAATGCCAGTCCTTCGGCGTAGTTAATCCAGTCTTCCCTGGTGCGTTCAACCATGCTGTGCTCCACTTCGTTATATCAGATGCAGAAGAACGGCTTGTCGTTCTTGCCAGTAGCCATCATACCGAATTGGCTCGTCTAGATGCTTCGAGACGACAACCTCCGCAGAGAATCGAAACGGATGAAACCTGCTTACGCGCCGTTGGTCGAAATGTCACGTCGTCGAAAGGCAAAGTGAAGGACATACAAGAAGCTGCGGCGGGCAAAAGCCAACCGCAGCTCTTCGCGACAGGGATAAAGCCACCCCTTTGCTTTCAGTTATCGCATCCCTTTGCTAGAACGACACACCGACCGAAATCTGCAAAGCGTAGAACACGAAACGGCCCGCCAGAATGCCCGCGAAGGCAAGCACGACGGCAACTGCGGGAATCGCCTTTCCGCCTTTGCCCAACGCCGCCGCGACTACGGCAGCGCAAGCCAGGGCAAGGCACACGATCGATACGACCAGCGCGCCCATGCAGCCCGATACGAGCTCGGCTCCCGACACGAACGTGTTGGCGATGCCCGTCGCGCCTGACGCCATGAGCACAAGACCGGCAACGGCGAGCACGAGCCCGACGACGGCGAGACCGATGAGCGCCGTTTTGAAGGACCCCTCGTGTGCGGCATCGCCCGCTCCGGCAAATGCGAGCACGCAGGCCCCCATCGCCGATCCGCCGAGCAGCGCATAGCCGAGCATTTGGACGACGGGCCATGCAGTCGACCACGTGGGGATGGTCGGCATACCGTAAGCAAGCCCCATGAACACGGCGAACAGCACGGCTAGAACTGCAACGGCACCGGCAAGCCCCTTCCTGGCACCCGCCAACTTGCCTGCAAAACCCATGATTACGTACACGGCCATGACAATGGCGAACACGACCGCAACGGCAAGCTCGTTAGACATCGGAGAGCGCCCCAGCCCGCCGAACACGCCAAACGCCGCAGCCGGATTGGCCAGATGGAAGAATGCCGCAATAAAGCCCACAACGACCACGATTGCGGGAACGATCGTCAGCTTGTCGACGCGTGCGAGCTGCTCGTCAGTGAACTTCGTCGTGAAAAACGCCAGGGCGAGCGCTATGAAAGCACCGGCGCCAATAGAGGCGAGCGTCGTGAACAACGCCAAGGGCAATTCGTGGATTGCTGCCGCCATGCTACATCACCTCCAGGATGTTCGAGACCAGCACGCCCTCGCCGCCGTTCGGCTGCATGGTCGCGCATTTCTTCAAATACAAGTTGGGTTTCGTGAAATCAGCCGAGGGAAGCGGCGCCACATCGGCGGGCTCGTCATGGTTCGGCAGCTCGTCGATAGGCCCGAAGAACAGCGCGCGGCCCGAACAACCCTCGACGCAGACGGGCTGAAGGCCCTCGGCAACGCGCTCGGCGCAGCCGTTGCACTTGGCGCTGTGCCCGATTTCCTTCGACACCGTGGGTGCATCGTAGGGGCATGCCATCGCGCAGTAACCGCATCCGATGCATTTTGCCTCGTCGACCGACACGATGCCGTTATCGTCCTTGTGCATGGCGCCCGTCGGGCATGCATGCGTGCAAGCCGGGTCATCGCAGTGGTTGCACGACATGGATATATAGTACGTGTAGGAGTCGGTCGTCCAAGAGCCGGCATCGTCTTTCTGCCAGCCGCCGCCCTCGACTTCGTACACATGACGGTACGAGAACTCGACCGGCAGGTTCTTGTAGTCCTTGCACGCCAACTCGCACGTCTTGCAACCCGTGCAACGCGTGGCGTCGTAGAAGAATCCGTACTGGGTCATGACTTACGCACCCACTTTCTTCACTTCGCAGATGCTGCTCTGCTGACCGGTACCTTTTGAAACGGGATTGACGTGGCGGCTGACGAGCGTGTTTATGCAACCGCCCTTGTCGACGCCGTTGGGGTCGGGGTCGTACCAACCGCCCTCGGGAAGCGCCACGGCCCCGGGGACGATGCGGTTGGTCACCTTAGCCAAGATGGTAACTTCGCCGCGGTCGGTAGCAACGCTGACCGTGTCGCCGTCGGCGATACCGCGCGGCTCCGCATCGGCCGGGTTGATCCACAGCTGGTGCGTCGCGCTCTTTTGGATGACCTCGTTGTTGGCATACGTCGAATGGGTATGCGCACGGTAGTGGAACGAGAACAGCTGCAGAGGTCGCTCCTCGGTCTGGCTACCTGCACCTTCAAAACCAGGCACGAATGCGGGAATGGGCAGGATGACGTCGCCTTCGGGCAATTCCCACTCCTCGGCGAGCTTGGCGAGTTCGGGAGAGTACACCTGAATCTTGCCCGTCTCGGTCGCAAGGGGGTTCTTCTGGGGGTCTTGGATGAACGGATCGGTGCTCGTGTCGACTTCGACTTCGCGCTTGTACATGCCCATGGCGACGCCCTCGTCGTACGTGGGCAGCCCGTCAACCTGTTCGCGCAGCTCGTCGTAAAGCTTGCGGCACCAGTCTTCGCGCGTCATGCCGCCTTCGGAGTACTCGTCGTACACGCCCAAGCGCTTGGCCAGGTCGCCGCACACTTCGTAGACCTCGCGACGCTCGTACATCGGCTCGCGGATAGGCTGGCCGAACCAGATGCCCAGGCTGTCGTTCATCTCGCCTGCAGCCGAAAGCGAGTACGTCTCCTGCGGCGTCAGGTCGGGCAGAATGATGTCGGCAAACTTGGCAGACGGCGTCATGAACACGTCGTAGCACAAGATGAACTCGCACAGCGATTCATCGCGCAGGATATCCGTCGTGAAGTTGATGTCGCCGTTTTGGCCTGCTGGCATGTTATTTCCGTAGTTCACCAGCATCTTGATGCTCGTCTTGAGCGCATCGGCACCCTTGATGCCGGCGTTTTTTGCCGTGAGCGCGGGGCCATCCTTGATGGCCTCGGGCCATAGGTAGTTGGGAAACTGCTCGGCGATGGGGTTGTCGCCCGTAGGCAATGTGGGAAGCGGGAAACCGGTGTTGCCCTCGTGGGTGCCCGCATTCGTGCCGGGCTTGCCCACTTGGCCCACGAGCTGCGGTAGCAGCATGACCGCACGCGCTGCAAAATCGCCGTTCGCATGACGCTGCATACCCCAGCCCTGCGCGACGAACAGCGGCTTCGCCTCGCCGATCTCGCGAGCGAGCTGCTTGATGCGCGCCTCGGGAATACCCGTGATGCCCGCCGCCCATGCTGGTGTTTTTTCAACCTTGTCGTAACCGATGCCCATGATGTAGGCGTAGTACGAGGAATTCTTAGGCGCGCCCTTGGGAAGCGTGTCTTCGGTGTAGCCGACGCAGTACTTCTTCAGGAAGTCATGGTCGGTGAGCCCCAGCGATTCAAGCTCGTGCGCAATGCCCGCGACGAGCGCGGCATCGGTGCCGGGACGGATGGGGATCCATTCGGCGCCCTTGTTCGTGGCCACCTCGTTGCGGCGCGGGTCGATCATGATGACGCGCACGTTCTGTTTTTCCATCGCGACGTTCAGATCGTAGCCGGCTCCGTCACCGCCCATGCGCATATCCATGACCGAGTCGCCGAACAGTACGACAAGTTGGTCTTTCTGGAGAGATTTGAACGAACGGCGTCCCCACCCGTCACCGTAGGTAAACGGATTGGACCCGAAGTTGACCGCGCAGTTCGAGTAATTGCCGTAGCGCGTAACCTCGCCGCCCAACAAGTTGAACAGGCGGAAGAACGGACTGTTCATCATGATGTTCTGCTCG
>CAMPAJ010000048.1 GCA_946631805.1 uncultured Eggerthellaceae bacterium | reverse complement strand
AAGCCAATACACCGCTGCATCCGGATCCGAATTGCGCATGGATTTGTGCAGCGCCGATATGATGTTGTAATGCTCGTCGCCAAGCTTGTCGTACAGGAGGCTCTTCTGCGACGTGCACTGTTCAACGGTCTCGGGCGTGACGGTCACAACCCCATCCTGCTCATCGCCGTTGAGCACGACCATCTCGAGCGTCGAGAGCGCCGTGCGCGCATCCCCGTTGGCAAACAATGCGATGGCGGAAAGCAGGTCTTCATCAATACGCACATCCTGCTCTCCAAAACCTCGTGGGTCGTCGAGCGCCCGCCGCAAAAGGCCCGCAAGCTCGTCTTCGGATAACGCTTTGAGGACGAACACTTTGCAGCGCGATAGCAAAGCGCCGTTTACTTCGAAGGACGGGTTCTCGGTCGTGGCGCCGATGAGCGTGATAGCCCCTTTTTCGACAAAGGGAAGAAACGCATCTTGTTGCGCCTTGTTGAAACGGTGAATCTCGTCGACGAACACAATCGTGCGCCTGCCGTTGCGATTTTGTGCGTCGGCACGTTTCATGATTTCGCGAATTTCCTTAATTCCGCTTGTCACGGCTGAAAAATCAACGAAAGATGCCTGCGTTTGGCGCGCTATAACCCGTGCGAGGGTCGTCTTGCCCACACCGGGTGGACCCCAGAAAATCATCGACTGCACCTGGTCCGCTTCGATGATGCGACGCAGCACTTTGCCGCGCCCTATGAGATGCTGCTGGCCTACCACCTCATCGAGCGTTGTTGGACGCATGCGTGCCGCGAGCGGGGCGGACACATCGACCGCATCTTCGTACGACGACGATTCTTCCTCGAATGATAGCTGCATGGTCATCGAAAACAAGCACCCCTATACGTCAAGGCCGCATCCAATAGCGACGATTTGATATACCATGATACCCATAAGAAGAACGGCCTCGTCCATTAACTTTATAGCCTTGTAGTCGACGAAAGGATCCATCATGCTCGAAGTTGGTACGCAAGCGCCCGACTTTACCCTGCCGGACCAAAACGGCGATATGAAATCGCTTTCCGATTACCGCGGCCAAAAGGTCGTGCTGTACTTCTACCCACGAGACAATACGGCCGGCTGCACGAAGCAGGCGTGCTCGTTCGGCGAGCTATACCCGCAATTCCAGGAGAAAGGCGCCGTCGTGCTCGGCGTCAGCAAGGACTCCGTCACCTCGCACAAGAAATTCGAGGAGAAATACGGCCTGCCGTTCACGCTGCTCTCCGACACCGAAAAGGAGGTACTCCAAGCTTACGACGTTTGGAAGGAGAAGAAGAACTACGGCAAAGTCTCGATGGGCGTTGTTCGCACGACGTACCTGATCGACGAGGACGGCGTAATCGTCAAAGCGTTCGACAAGGTGAAAGCCGCGGACAATCCGACGCAGATGCTCGCCGAGCTCTCGTAAGCACCGCCCCTCCGAACGCAACTCGACCGGCTGCTGTTCTTTGCGAAAAAAGCGCAGTTCTTTTTGAAGCAACTTATTGAAACGTTTCAACGCTACGTTATTGGCGCACTCATGGTATCTTTTTTGTCAAAATTGGTTACTTTTTGGTCTTTATCGTTTCTTTTGGCATATCTCTCCACTTGCACTCAAGACCGATAAACGGTATATTTTCGGTTGTTAACGGTTTATTTTGAGGGGCAGATGGCAATTTCAAATGATAAGCTGTTAACTAAGCGTTTAGTTCTACAGGAGGATTTGCGGTGCTTAAGGCAATGATCGTTGATGACGAAGCCCCCGCGCGTTCAGAATTGCGGTTCTTGCTGGACGAGCTCGGCCAGACAGAAGTCGTGGCCGAAGCGGCGAGCGTCAGAGAGGCAATCGAAAAACTGAAGGAATATCCGTGTGACGTGATGTTCCTCGATATCAACATGCCCGAGGCCAATGGCCTCAAGCTGGCAGAAGGTCTTCAAACGCTCAAATTCCCTCCAGCTGTCGTATTCGTAACCGCCTACAGCGAATTCGCGCTGGAGGCATTCAAGGTAAACGCCATCGATTACCTTGTTAAGCCCGTCGAAACAGAACGGCTGGCACAGGCCATCGCGCGCGTGCGCGACAACGTCGCCCTGCACATGCAAGCGCAAAAATCCGAGCGCATCTCGGTCGAAAAAGGCGGCAAGAAGATCCTCATCAGCATCGACAAGATCCGCTTCGTCATGGCGCGCGACGACTACGCATACCTGCAAACCGATACCGACCGGTATTTCTCGACAGTCAGCCTAGCGCAGCTCGAAAAACGCCTCGAGGGCCATGGGTTCTTCCGCGTGCACCGCGGCTACCTGGTCAACCTCTCGATGGTCGAGGAAGTCGAGCCCGTATCGGGCGGCACGCTGCTGCTCACGCTCAACGGCGTCGACGAGAAGATTCCCGTTTCGCGCCGTCGCGTCTCGCTGCTCAAGAAGACGCTCGGCATCTAGCCGCCCACCGCACAACAAGCTCGTTATACATGCCAAGGGCCCCGAAAAGGGGCCCTTGCTGTTCGCTAGGTCGAATTACGCGCAAACGTTATTTCGTGCCGAAAATACGATCGCCCGCATCGCCGAGCCCGGGGACGATGTAAGCATCCTCGTTCAAGCATTCGTCAACGGCCGCTACATAGATGTCTACATCTGGATGGCGCTCGTGCACGGCCTTTATGCCTTCGGGCGCTGCCACCAGATTGAGCAGGCGAATGTTATTGCAGCCACGCTTCTTCAAGCTATCGATGGCGTCGGCTGCGCTTCCACCCGTCGCCAGCATTGGGTCGACGACAATGATATGCGAATTCTCGACGTTCGGGGGCATCTTGAAGTAGTACTCGACCGGCTTGTGCGTCGTCTCGTCCCTGAACAGGCCGATGTGGCCCACGTGGGCAAACGGCATGAGCTCCAGAAGGCCGTCTACCATGCCCAAGCCCGCGCGCAGGATGGGCACGATGGTGAAGAAGTCGTCCTTAAGCATAGGGAACGTGCCCTTGCAGATGGGTGTCTCGGTCTCGACTTGCTTCGTCTCGAAATCGCGCGTCACCTCGTAACCCATGAGCAGCGAGATTTCCTTGAGCATCAAACGAAAATCCTGCGACGAAGTGGTCACGCGCCGCATGCGCGTAAGCTTGTCGGAAATCAAGGGGTGGTCGAGTACATGAACTTCGCTCATTACGCAATCCTTCCAATACGCGGCATACACAAGCCCGTACGGGCGCTCCGTCAAGTCTAGTCGAACTGGCATGCCAGCTTAGCGTTGCGTACATTATAATCATCAAAGGTTTGCGTTTGACGGAAAGGGCATTTTAGATGGCGAAGAACGATGTCCCCACCATGGGAGCCCCGGATCAGCAAGGTGCCGTATACGACGCGCGCACGTTGGGAAAGCCCCGCATGGTGCTCTTCGGATTCCAGCACATGTTCGCCATGTTTGGCGCAACCGTGCTCGTACCCGTGCTTACCGGGCTATCCGTCCAGGCCACGCTTTTGTTTGCAGGGATTGGCACGCTGTTATTCCACGTCTTGTCGAAGGGAAAGGTTCCGGCGTTCCTCGGCTCGTCGTTCGCGTTCATCGCAGGCTACATGGCCGTTGCGGGCAACCCGGCCGACCCTTCCACCTTCCACCCCGAGCTTCTGCCGTACGCTTGCCTTGGTGTAGCTTGTGCCGGCTTGTTGTACCCGGTTCTTTCCGCGCTGTTCAAAGTGTTCGGCGCCAATCGCGTCATGAAATACTTCCCGCCCGTTGTCACCGGGCCCATCGTCATTGCAATTGGCCTCATCCTCTCGAGCTCGGCAATCGAAAACTGCTCGACGAACTGGCTTATTGCGCTCATCGCCATCGTTACGATCGTCGTTTGCAACGTCTGGGGGCGCGGCATGATCAAGGTCATACCCATCCTGCTCGGCGTCATCGTGTCGTACCTCAGCGCCATCGCGATGGGGCAGGTCGATTTTTCGGGCGTTGCCGAAGCGGATTGGATTGGCTTGCCCGTCATATGGGATAACACGGTTTTCGCGCTGTTCGGTTCCGGCTTTGATTCGGGTATCGCGATAACGGCCATCATCACGATTATGCCGCTCGCCTTCGCAACCATGATCGAGCATATCGGAGACATCTCGGCCATTAGCTCCACCTGCAATCGCAACTACATCTCTGAACCAGGCCTGCACCGCACCCTCATGGGAGACGGTTTGGCTACCATCTTGGCCTCGCTGTTCGGCGCGCCGGCAAATACCACCTATGGCGAAAACACGGGCGTGCTCGCTCTCACGCGCGTATTCGACCCGCGCGTCGTGCGCCTGGCGGCTTGCTTCGCCATCCTGTTCTCGTTCTGCCCCAAATTCGCAGCCGTCATCGGCGCCATGCCCGCAAGCGTCATCGGCGGCGTATCGCTCATCCTCTACGGCATGATCTCGGCCGTAGGCGTGCGCAACCTCATCGAGAACCGCGTGGACTTCCTAAAGAGCCGCAACATCATCATTGCCGCGCTCATCCTCGTGTTGTCCATCGGCATAGCCTACAGCACGGCCGGCGCCATCGTCATCGCCGCAGGCGACATAACGATTTCGCTCTCGGGATTGGCAGTCGGCTCAATCGCGGGCATCGTCCTTAACATCATCTTGCCCTATGGCGACACGTACGAGATAGCCAAACCGCACGTACCCGAAGTCAAGCACTAGGTACCTGCTCGCACCGTCCTCCCCATCGTCCGCCCTGTTCGGGAGGGCGATGGGGCCGTTCGCTTGGCTTCAGCTAACAGAAATGAATAGCAGGAGCAGTGCCTGCAGAATCGCTCACGACCCCATCGCCCTCCCGAACAGGGCTGCTTGATCTGGACTGTAATAACGGTGACTAAACACCACAAAAAAGCGCCACGATGCTCCACGCTTGTGAACCATGAGTGCTACAATGCCGCTCATGCATTTTTCTCACGCCATACGAAAGGGTTCCGCCCATTACGAGAAGCGCCTGCCGGTCGAGGTGCGGTTCTTTCATATGGTCTGGATATTTCTCATCTGCAGTTTCGTGGGGCTCGTTGGCGAGACGATCGTGAGCTTCGCGCTTGACGGGCGCCTTGAATCGCGCGCCGGATTCGTCGTGGGCCCGCTCTCCCCGATTTACGGCACAGGCGCAGTGCTGTTCACGCTTTTCGTCAACCCGTTGCGCGGGCATTCCGCCGCTACGCAATTCGCGGCCGGCGCCATCATCGGCGGATTGTTCGAATACCTTGCCGGGTGGTTCTTCGAAACACGTTACGGCATCGTCGCATGGAGCTATATCGACCAGCCCTTCAACCTTCATGGACACACCTGCCTCGGCATTGCGCTCGTGTGGGGCGCTATTGGATTGGCCTGGGTGCTGTGGGGGCTCCCTCGAATGGTCACGATGATCGAGCGCATCCCCGCCAACGTACGCACCTCGCTCACCTGGTTCGTGTTCGCATTGCTTGTTGCCGACGCGGCATGCACGCTCTTAGCGCTCGATTGCTGGTTCTTGCGCTCAAGCGGCCTCGAGCCAAGCGATCCGGTCCAGCAATTCTTTGCCACGTACTTTAACGATTCGTTTATGAGCAGGCGATTCGAGACGATGAGCATGTGGCCTGTGCTGGCATCGCGCTAGCGCTGCACGCTGAATCAAAACACTCCCTAAACCGGCAAAGGCGGCCGGAGCCGCCCCTGTCGGGAAAGGGAAAGTAGATGAGAAAGCTTCGTTAGTTAGCTCGACGCATTGCTCGAGCTCGAATCGGAGGCCGCGTCCGAAGCTGCGCTCGAAACGCTGTCGCCGGACTTCGCGGGCGGCTCGCCGCTCGACGCCTCGCCACTGGGCTTGGCGGGCGGTTCGCCGCTCGGAGCGTCACCGCTCGGCTTGGCAGGCGGCTCGCCACTTGGAGCAGCCCCCGAGCTACCACCGGGCATATCGGGAGGCGTACCGTCGCCATGGCCGTTCGAGGAGCTTACCGTAACCTCGATGGCAGTGCCCGTTGACGCCGTTCCCGCCTCGTAGGCTTTGCCGTCAACGTAGAGCGTATGCCCGTTCAGGTCGATGGAATCGGCGCCGCACGTCAGGCTCTTTATGTACGAATCTCCCGTGAGCGTCCATGTGGAGCCTTCATCGAGCTCGACGTACACATCTCCGGCCGCTCCGTCAGCGTTGATGGCGCCCGTAAACGTCGACTTGTTCTTCAGGTACAGGTTCAGGTTCGAGACGTCGTCGACCACCACGTCTCCGTCTATAGCCTGGCCATCGGCGTTAAGCGTAACTTGGCCGCCGTTGGAGCCTTCGCTGCCCCAGCCAGCCGCAGCGGCGCGCAGGAACACGCCGTCGGACTCGTTGACGATATTGGCCCCGCTCAGCGATATCGTGGCCACCGTGTTGTTGACGAAGAACACATCGCCGTTCTTGTTGACCATATCGCCGCCGTTCATGGTGAACGACGCGGTGCCTTCAGCTGCATCACCCGACATGGACTGGTAAATCATCACGGCCTGGTAGTAATCGGACTTGTCGCTGTTCTTCGTGTTGTTGTCGGCGACGAGCGACACGTCGTTGAGCGTTACCGAGTTCTTGCCCTCGACCACGATACCCTGGGAAGCCGTCGAGGTCATCTGCGCATTGCTCACCGTGATGTCGGCCGTAGAATAGATGACCGGCGAACCCGTCCCGTTGGTGGTGTATACGCCTCCGTCAACGTTGACGGTTCCGCCCCCGCGATCGCTACGAATGGCCGCCGACGAGTTGCCCTGCGTCTCGATGCGCAAATTGCTGGCGTTCATGGTGCCGCCGCCCGTCGTCATGAGGCCGCCCGAGCAATTTCCGGACGTCTGAATGACCGAGTCGGAAACGTTCACGGTCGTGCCCTCGCCATAGCTGAACACGGCGTTGGCATGCGTGCCGTTCGTATTGACCACGATGTTGGACAAGTCGAGCGTTGCGCCGTCCGTCGCGAAGATGGCCGAGTTCTCGCCATAGAAATCGGCTTCATCCCCGTCGGCTTCGCCTGTTTTCTCCACCGCAACGTTCGAGTAGCTCTGCGCCGATTCCTTGACCTCGATGGCATGCTCGCCATCGGCCGAGTTTTGCAAGGTTTCGGTGGTCTCGATGTCGTCTGCGGTCGGCGCATCTGCCAAAACGCTCGAACTTGTCGAAACATCTTCGCTGTTTGCCGATGCCGCCGCCGACGAAACCTCCGCCGAGGCGCTATCGGCACTCGCCGACCCCGACACGGCCGACGTGCTGCACGCGCCAAGCGTCAATGCCAAGCTCGCGCTCACAAGGGCGGCCGCGAACCCCGTCCAGCGCCCTTTGGGATAACAATTCGTCATTACATCCTCCGTTCACTCGCTCTCGCGATGATGTCAGTTTAGGCGCGAGCCCTTAAACGAATCTGAAAGCACCCACCTCGAATGGGTCGCAGCATTCCCAACGCCTGCTCGAGGCGACATCAATAGCGGCTTGACATGGCGAGATGCTGAAATGAACGGGCGCCCGAACCGTGCGTGCGGGCGCCCACTTGATCCCACGTTTCTACAGTTGTTGCGCTACTTGGTGCGTTTCCTTGCAAAGAAGGCGACGATGGCCGCGATGAGCGCAACGAGCGCTATGCCGCCCACAATGGCAACCGGCATCATGTCGCCCGTAGTGGGAGTAGCACTTCCCGAATTGGACGTGTTGCTTTGGTTCTGGTTGCTCGAGGCGTTGTTGACCGTGAAAGTGGTCCTTGCCGTACCGTCATCGAAGTTGAACACGATGGAATGAGAGCCCGTCGTCAAGTTTTGCAAATACGCGGCGTTGATATTGGCAATCAAGCTGCCGGAACGAACCGTGTAATTCGTGGTCACAAGCGTCTGATTATCGACGGAAATGCTCCTGAAATGCGAGTACGTCGTCGTATCGTTTTCGGAGCGGGTAACCGTGAACGGCAGCGGTATGTTGGAGCCCTTGGTCCACGACGCATTCGCGCCGCGGCTTACGGTATAGGTTATCGTCGCGCTCTTCTTTGGGATCGACCTGGTCTCGACATGCGAGGAATCGTTGGCGCACACGCGGCGCTCCATTCCCGTCTCGGTCGTCGTGGCCTGCTTCGTCACCGTCCATGTGCCCCATTTGTGGCCGGTAGCTGCAACTACGGTCGCGCTTTGCTTGATCTGCTTCGATCCCGATGAATCGCTGAAATACTTGCCACAACGGGAGCATTTCCAATACTCGGTATTGCCGGCGGCCGTGCACGTCGCAGCTTTGGCGGCCGTATGCGTCAAGTTGTGGCCGAGGGCTGCCTTCGATATGCCCGATTTTGCAATTTCGGTTGCACCAGCAGAGTCCGTGAAGTACTTGCCGCAGCGGGAGCACGTCCAGTATTCGATGTTACCCGCCGCCGTGCATGTGGCGTCCTTTGCGGCCGTGTGCGTGAGCTTGTGACCACCCAGCGACGGGATTACGACGCCGGATTCAGAAACCTCGTTCGTCGCGTTTTTGTCCGAGAACAGCTTGTTGCAGCGCGTGCACTTCCAGTACTGTGCATTGCCCGCTTCGGTGCACGTGGCAGCTTTGGCGGGAACCTCTGCCGGCTCGTGGCCGAGAGCCTCAATGGCGACGGCGGCTTCGGTGGTTTCTTTTGTAGCGGCTTCATCCTTAAACAGCTTGTTGCACGTCTTGCACTTCCAGTGCTCCATATTGCCCGCCTCGGTGCATGTAGCGGCCTTTGCGGCCACCTTCTGCGTCTCGTGCTTATGCGCCATCGGTTCCCACTTGGCATAGAGCGTAATGTTCCCCGTCACCGACGAGCCGAAATCATAGGCGTTCTGGCATGCCTGCTCCTTGAACCAGCCTCCGAAATCATAGCCGTCCGCCTTCGGGTCGGCAGGCTTTTCGGCAGTCGCGCCCTTCTCGACCTTCTGCGCTTCGGGCGCCGTCCCGTTGCCGTTCGCATCAAACGTCACCGTGAATACCTCGGTCCACTTGGCGTAGAGCGTAAAGTCCTGCTCTACCGCCTCACCGAAGTCATACGCAGTTGTGCAACCCTCGTCTGTGAACCAGCCCCCGAATTTCCAACCGGCTTCCGTGAGATCCTTCGGCTCGGTTACCGTCTTTCCCTTCGTGACGACCTGGACATTCGGCGCTTTCCCATGGCCGTTTGCGTCGAACGTCACCTTGAATTCCTCAGACAGTTCAGGAGACTCGATATCCTCCTCGTCGGCCTCCATGATGGTAACCTTGGAAATCGCGGAGCTGCCATCCGCCATGGCGACGAT
>CAMPAJ010000047.1 GCA_946631805.1 uncultured Eggerthellaceae bacterium | reverse complement strand
GTACATCACCGAGTTCGAGCTCAAGGCGGCCGAGGTCATCTGCGACCACCTGCATCCCGACGCGCTGTTCCATCATGACGACTGGGGCACCCAGATCAACACCTTCACCGATCCCGAGATGTTCGCCGAGTTCTTCCTCGATCCGTACAAGGAGATTTACGGATACTGGAAGAGCCGCGGCGTCGAGCTCGTCGCTCATCACTCCGACTCCTACGGCGAGACCCTCGTGCCCTACATGATCGAGATGGGCATCGACATCTGGCAGGGCGTCATGAACACCAACGACATCCCCGGCTGCATCGAGAAGTACGGCAAGGACATCACGTTCATGGGCGGCATCGACTCCGCCTCCGTCGACTACGAAGGCTGGACTCGTGAGGAAATCGCCAAGCAGGTCAAGCGCACGTGCGACGAGAACGGCCCGTACCACTTCATCCCGTGCCTGTCGCAGGGCCTCCCCATCTCGACCTTCCCGGGTGTTTATGACACCACGCAGGAAGAGATCGAGAAGTATTCCAAGATCTACTGGGAAGAGCACAACCTGTAAGAAGTTTGGAACGTTATAACCCTCCCAATTCGTTCCGAATGCAAAGAGCTGTCTGGATAGGGGCCAGGCAGCTCTTCTTGTGTGCCGAGAGAATCATCTCGGCCATATTAGGCTTGGGCTTATCGAGGTTATCCAGAGGCAAGCTTACGCTGTGAAGCGGGCTGGTAAGAAACTTGTGAAAGAAGAAGCCGATCGAGCTTATTCTTTACGTGGTCAGCATCGTTTTGATGATCGTCGACGGCACTATCACGAACGATATCGCCTCGACCGTCGTTTCCGCAATTATTGCGGTCTTGATATTCTGGATTGCCAACAACATCAAGCGGGAAGCCGGCAAGTAATCGTTGCTGTTCGCATTTGCCTCAAGACCGTTCGCCTGAACAGGACTGCTGGGGACTGAACTGCAACAAGTAATCTGTCTAGTGTCTGGGAAAGGCCCCCACCGGGGGCCTTTTGAATATATGGCTTATTTCCTGCACGCTTGCTTTGCAAACGGTCGAAGTTCGCCGAGGCGCTGACTTAAAGCGTCGCGATTAACGGAACAGGCAAATCGCTATCCGAATAACGCGAACGACAGCGCAAGGTGTAGGCGCTCTTCGGCATCGTCGAGGTTGATGTTCGTGAGTTCCTGGATGCGTTCAAGCCGGTTGAGCAGCGTCGAGCGTGCGACGTAGAGTGCCTTTGATGCGTCGGTGGCATTGTAGCGACAGTCCATGAATGCGCGTAGCGTCTTCAAAAGTTCCGAATTGTGCCCATTATCATATTCGGCCAAGGTCCGGATGGCGGGGTGGCATGCGTACGGGCTTCGCTCGTCGCCCCGAAGGCGCTCGATCAACCAGTAAAGCGCATAGTCGTCGAAACGGTACGACCAGCTCGTGGGATCTGTTCGGCTACCGTGTTCCAAGGCGATGCTCGATTGCGCAAGCGCTTCGTCAAAGTGGCCTTGAACCGCGAAAGGACGGCTCATGCCAATTTTGCAAAGATTGTCGCGCGCTACGATTGGCAGTTCATGAAGAAAGTCTCGTTCTGGGGCAGCAGCTTTTTCTCCTATATCAGCGAGCATGAACAGCGCGTTGTTTGCCGTAAAGCAATACGCGCGCGGCCATGTTTGCTCGAACCGGCGCGCAAGGTAGCTGCGATCTTCGGGTCCCTCATTGGTAAAGCTGCGTTCGATTCGCAGGAGCAGGTACGTTGCTTGTGGAGCATGGCCGTCGCTGACGAGCAGCGTTTCCAAACTCGTAAGCGCGGTTCTGTCGCCGAGGGCGGCGGTTTCGAGTGCGGCACGGATGCGGTTCGCACCCGTTGACAGCAATCCGAACGAACCTACTTGGGCATACATTTCCTCTGCGTACGCGCAAAGATAGTTAAGTAAAAACTTCACGTAGCGAGCGCTGTGCATGGTGCCGTCATGTCGCGCGATGAGCGTGCCGACGAGCTCCCCGCCCGAAAATAGGTTCTTCATCAACAGGTCGCTTGTGCCGGGCATGGTGAACACATTGTGGCTGACGCGCATGTATCGATACCCGCGCGAAGCCATGAACAAATCTACGGCCTCGGATTCGAGTACTTGTGCGTCAAAGGGGTTGTCGTCGGCGTTGGCGCCAGAAGCACTGGAGTCGCCGGTAAAGCTTGCGTGGGCAACGTGGCTGTAATGCCTGTCGATGAGCGCAAACGAGCAGCCCATTTCCTGCGCGCAGGCTTCGAGAAGCGGTTGAAAGCCCATGTAACCATCCACATAGGCATGCAGGCGCGCTTCGAGTCGCACGTTGCGTACGAAAATCCTTTGCATGTAGTTGTACAGGCGCCTGAACGATACGCCTTCTACGTAAAGGACTGGAAGAGCCGATTCACGGGCTGTACGGGCTGATTCCTTGCCAAGGCACACGTACAGCACGTTTTGGATGTCCGGACGGGCGCATGGGCGTTCCTGTTCTGGGACCAAAACTGTATGGCCGTTCATGTTTGGGGTTTCGTCATATAAAACCGGGTAATCGAACGTCGCGTGTCGGGGGATGTTGCTTGCGGTCACCTCGTCAAACTCCTGCAGAAGCAGATATTCGATAGCGCCCCCGTCAAGTTTCATGTTGGCCTCCGTGGTTAAGGGTTCATGGCTGGAACACTACAAATTGTAGTGCAAAAGAGTGCAAAACCGTCTGAATTATGACTTTAAGCAGACATGTTCGCATATTACTATCCAGATAACGACCTTGTATGCAGCGATTACGCTGCAATTTGCCGAATCGCGGTTATGTATTCCGTGATGGGCAAATCGCCCATGCAAGGGATTTGTCTGTCGTTTCGAACATAGGAGGCCTTATGCTTACCGCCAAAGAGAACTTGCGCCAGACCATCATCCCCGGAGGAAAGCCCGATCGTTACGTCAACAACTACGAGGGCATCTATCTGATGATGCACCCGCAGATCATGCATTCGGGCGCCCTGCTTAACCCTGGTGATAGCAACGTTGTGAATGCATGGGGCGTTACCTACAGCTTCCCGGCGCACACGCCCGGCGCCTTCCCCGTGCATACGCCCGATAAGATCGTCGTGCAAGATATCGACGAGTGGGAGAAATACGTCAAGGCCCCGTCGCTCGACTTCCCCGATGCCGAGTGGGAAGAGTTCCAGAAGCAGTACGAGGAGGTCGAGGCATCGGGCAAGGCCTACGCTGCCCCGCTGATCGTCGCCGGCTTGTTCGAGCAGACGCACCATCTGTGCTCCATCGACGAAGCGCTCGTGTACTACATGACCGATGGCGACCGCATGCATGACCTGCTGAAGTACCTGACCGAGTTCGAGCTGAAGAACGCTGAGCTCATCTGCGAGAAGCTTCACCCCACGGCTATCTTCCACCATGACGACTGGGGGACCGAGAACAACTCGTTCATGCGTCCCGAGATGTTCGAAGAGTTCTTCGTCGAGCCGTACAAGCAGATCTACGGCTACTACCATGATCACGGTGTAGAGTTCGTCTTCCATCACAACGACAGCTACTCGGCCAACCTCGTGCCGTACATGATCGAGATGGGCATCAACGTGTGGCAGGGCACGATGGAGTCCAACAACGTCAAGGACCTCATCGACAAATACGGCGACAAGATCGCCTTCATGGGCAACATCGACAACAAGGACGTCGACTTCCAGGGTTGGACGCCCGAGGACTGCAAGCGCGTTGCCTACGAGCACCTGGATGGTTGGGACTTCCAGAGCTACATCCCCTGCATCACGCAGGGCGGCCCAGGCTCCACGTTCAGCGGCACCTACGTCGAGCTGTGCAAGTACATCGACCAGTACAATTGCGAGAAGTTCGGCTTTACCCAGGAAGAGATCGAAGAAGCGCGTCTGCCGCTGCAGATCATCTTCGGGTAACAGGCATACTGCGGCAATTGGTTGACAGTTGCCGAATGCAAGGAAAACGACGGGGTGCGAGCTTCGAGCTCGCGCCCCGTCTTTGTTGTCGGTTTGTTGCCGCCCATGTGGGCTTCTTGCTCGTCTGCCCTGTTTGGGGTGGCGATGGGGTCATTCGCTTGGTTTCGGCTAACGGATGTGGATTACAGGAACGGTGCCTGCAGAATCACCCACGACCCCATCGTCCTCCTAAGCGGGGCAGACGTGGGTCGAGTAGCAGCAACGCCGCTGTTTGAAGTTCGAGCTCCAGCAGTTCGGGTAATTCTGATTACGAGTAAGGGCCAACAGGCGAGAACGTCTCGCTTATATAGCGCATACCTTGCTGGAGCGCTTGGTTACGCATGGCCTCATTTGGGATCGCTGCTTGGAAGCAGGAGTATTCGTCGAGTGTTCCTTGGCCATGGGGCACGCCTACGGCACCTGCATCGCTTCCCTGGGCAAGAAGGCATCCAGCTGCTGCAGCTTTGGCGATGGTGCTGCGCGATGTTTCCCAAATTCGGTTTAGGACGGTTTCGTCGAAGAGCCCGTGACCTATGAGGTTGCGGGCGACTGTTGCGGTGGGTACGAAACAGGTGCGCGATTCGGCAAGTGCGGCGATGCATTCATCGTCTATGTAATTGCCGTGCTCGATGCTGTCGACGCCCGCCTCGATGGCAATGAGGGCCGCGCGTGCGCCGTTCGTATGCGACATGACGGCGAGGCCGCTTTCATGGGCGATGTGGACCATCTCGCGGACTTCGTACGCTTCGAGGTCGGCGTGCGTGATGCGGCAGTACTCGTTGAAGTCCATGATGCCCGTGGTCATGATCTTGATGAAGTCGGCACCTTGCGCTTTTGCTTCTGCAACAAGTTGGGCATAACCGTGCATGTCGTCGAATGCGCGGCCGACGATGGAGCCGTAATGCCCGCGTTTGTGTATGGCGAAAAGCGGCGTTCGATAGTCGATGCCGTACTCGGGAGCTATGCGCTTGGCGAGCGCCGACACGCCGTACTTGTCGCCGCCATCACGCACGAAATTGACGCCTGTATGTTTGTATGTTTTAAAACACCTGCGTATATGTGATTCATCGGGCGCATCTTTGTGAAGCGCCATGGCCTTCGCGTAGTTGATGCCGTCCATGGCGACGTGCGCATGGCACTCTCCGAACGAAGCTGGATTGTCTGCCGGCTTGGAGCAGCTGTTTTCGTTAGGGGCTCTGTCTTCTATTTCGTTCATAGTGATGCGTCTGTATACAACGGGTGATGCATCACCTGCATTAGGGTAGAGCAGGTGATGCAGGGTCTGCGTTAGAGTGATTGAAGAGCCGTGCGGCACATGTCAATCAGCGATTTCTGCTCGATGAGCAGCACGATGGCGACCAGCTGGATGTCCGCCTCTTCGCCGAGCGCGATCGTTAAGTCGCCTTCGCAAGCCGGATCGATGTCGGCAGAGGTAATCGACGCGTGGGCAAAGGCATCGCCCTGTTTGGCAAATGCCTTGATGTGTCCGATGATTCCGCCAGCAGCCTCGGCTTGATCGGCAACGGTTTGCATGCAGGATACGAGTTCGTCGAAACGCACTGTCTGGCTCGGGTCTGGGCAAACAGCCATCGAAACCGTTGCCGCTTGGTCATGCATATGTGCTTCGATGAACGCCTCGCCGCATGCAATCTGGAACGATTCGCGGTGGTTGTGCTCGTGGTCGTGTCCGTGATCGTGGGCGTGCTCGTGCTCGTGCTCGTGGCTCATCTCCTGCTCTTCGTCGTATGTGCTTTCGACCATCTTACTCACCCGCTAGCGCATCGAGGTCGTTGGCGTTCATGGGCGTTGCGGCGCTCACACGCACCAGGGGGGCGGTGGCGTTCATTTCGCGCACGGTGCGCTCCACTTCGTCAACTTGGCCTTCGTCAACAAGGTCGATCTTATTAATGCAGATAAAGTCTGCGGGTTCCAGTTGGTTTTGCAGCAGTATTTGCAGGGCAATGCGGATGCGCTCCCAGCGCGAGGCGTCCACGAGCGTGACGATTCGCACAGGGTATCCGCCGTACTTGCAGATGTTGTCCCGCATCGAGTCGGGCGTGGCAACACCCGTCGCCTCCAAGATGATGAGCTGCGGGTCAAGTTCGTCGGTGAGCTTCTGCATGGCAGGGACGAGCTGCCCGATGAGCGTGCAGCATACGCATCCAGAAAGCATTTCGGTTACCGAGTAGCCCGCATCTTGGATGATGCTGGAATCGACGGATGCCGAACCTATTTCGTTTTCGATGATCGCAATCTTGTAGTCGGGCCCATGCTTGGCGCGCAGGTGCTGAATAAGCTGCACGAGCACCGTTGTTTTGCCTGACCCCAGAAATCCGCTGAGTATGATGACGCTTGGTTTAGTGGCCATATGCGCTCCTTTCTTTTACCGTATGGTAAGCCAAGGTTGCACACTTTTCCCCTCTAAAAGGGGACTGGCTCTATAAAGGCGTCTATAGCGTTTTGCTTTGACGCCCTGCTATTCACGCAGCTGGCTGACCAGGTTGTCGGTTTCGCGGGCAATGCGCATCTCTTCGTCGGTCGTGACGACGCAGATCTTGATGGGGGAGTCGTCGATGCTGATGATGCGGTTCATGCCGATCTGGCCGGTAACGTCGTTGCGCTCCTTGTCCAGAATCATGCCCATGTGCGCCAGGCCCGCGAAGATGCGCTCGCGCAGGTCGGCCGAGTTCTCGCCGATGCCAGCCGTCATGACCACGGCGTCGGTGCGCGTCATGGAGGCGTAATAGCTTCCGATGGCCTTCTGCACGCGGTACACGTACATGTCTATGGCCAGGTTTGCACGCTCGTCGCCCTTGTTGGCGGCATCCAGCACGTCGCGCATGTCGCCCGAAGTGCCAGAAATGCCCAGGATGCCGCTCTCGCGATTGAGGATCGAGTCCATCTCGTCGAAGGTCTTGCCCTCCTCGCGCATGATGTAGGTGATGATAGCCGGATCGATGTTGCCCGAGCGCGTTCCCATCATGAGTCCCTCGAGCGGGGTGAAGCCCATGGTCGTGTCAATCGACTTGCCGTGATTGACGGCCGTGATGGAGCCGCCGTTGCCCAGATGGCAGGTAATCAGGCCCAAGTCGCGAAGCGGGCGTCCCAGCAGGTTAGCCGCCTGCTGCGCAGCGTAGCGATGGCTCGTGCCGTGTGCGCCGTAGCGGCGGATGTGGTACTTCTCGTAGTAGCGCATGGGTAGCGGGTACATGTAGGCCTTCGGCGGCATCGTCGTATGGAAGGCGGTGTCGAAGACCGCTACCTGAGGCGTGTCGGGCATCAGCTTGCGCAGCATGTCGATACATGCGTCGGCTGCAGGGTTGTGTAACGGCGCGAGCTCTTCGCACTTGTCGAGGTTGGCGCGCGCCTCGTCGTCGATGATGGCGGCCTTGGTGAAGTATTCGCCGCCAGCGACGATGCGGTTTCCGATGGCGTCGATCTGCCCGAGCCCGCTGATGGGGGATTCGGGATCGTCGGTCATGACGTCGAGCAGCTTGCGCAGGCACTGGGCGACCGTCATGTCGGCAACGTTGTATTTCACCTTCTGGAAGTCGGGGGCGAACGATACACTCATGTATGCTTCGTCGGTGCCCACCTTCTCGGCCAGGCACTTCATGCGGGCGTCTTTGCCCTCGGTTTCGATGAGCTGTGATTTAAGACTCGACGAGCCTGCGTTTACGACGAGCACGAGCATGATGAACCCTCCGTTTGCTACTCGCGGCCTAAAGGCCGCGGTGGTTGCTTAATTAGGAAATTCCATTATCGGCTTACAGGCGCTTCTCGTCCATATGGCCTACATAAACGATAGAGGAATCAATGTATAGTGGGCGATCTTGCGGGGCCGTGGCGCAAGCATAGAACGTTGTGGTAGGACGAGAAGCGCAGAGCGGAAGGGGCGTCTTCGGGAGTGGAAGAGAGCCATGTAGATGAACACTTCGTTTGCAAAAGGCCCATGAGGACGCGCAGCCTTTTGCTTATAAACGGCTGTTGGTCGTACTGGTTTCGCTAGCGTTCGCTCGAAACGGGCTGTTAATCGCCGAACATCTTGTATTCGCTGATGAGCTCTTTGGGTTTGCCGGCGACCCAGCGTTCGGCGTTTTCGAGTTCTTCGGTGCGGAACTCCGTGTCGTCAATCAGTTTGCGGGCGTAGGCCGAAATGTCGTCCAGTATGTGCTCCAGGTCATTGGCGTATTCGCTGCGCAAACAGCTCTTGAAGATGCCGTAGACCTCGCTTTTGTCGAAGATGCGCGTGTCGCGGTACTTGTTGGCGAGCCATGCGTGCACGACTGTGCTAACGTCAAGAGCGGCGTCACATGAGGCGATGAGCTGCTCTAACGGTTTCCAGCAGCGTTCGAATACGCCGTCGTCTTCGCATCCTGCTGCTTCGTCGGTGACGACGACGTAATTGCGGATGCGGTCGGCGGTCGAAAGCGCCATGCCCTTGGAGTTGAGGCTCTCGAACACGAGCTGCGGGCTGTCGTCGTGCGCGAGCAGGATGCTGGCCACTTCGAGCTTGGAAAGGCCGCGCCACAGCTGTTCTGCGTCGAATCCCTCCTCTTTCATTTTGCCGTAGAACAGCTCGAGGTTGTCGATGAGCCTGCCTGCGGGTTCGGTCGGCATGACGCCAACGCCTACAAGGGCGTAGAGCGTATCGCGGTCCATGAACGACAGCGCCAGCTTGCCAGAGGCTTTCGCGCCGTTGCCAATGCGCAGGTACCGCTCGAATATGTCGGCTGTGGTCAGTCCGCCTGCCTGCTGGCCCGTTTCGTCCAAGAAGCGGGCGAGCGCGCACAGCAGAAGCGTCATCGTCGTCATGCGCTGCTGGCCGTCGATGACGTCGAGCTGTTGCGTGCCTTGCCAGCTTTCGGTGTCGGCTGAATACAGCAGCATGCCCATGAAATGGGGGTCGGTTTCGGCTGCGGCGCCTCCCGCGTTCATGATGTCTTCCCACAGCTCGTTGCATTGCCGTGCATCCCACGAGTACACGCGCTGAAAAACCGGAATCGCAAACCGCGCATCACGCGCCATAACATCCAAAAACCGCTCTTGCTTTATTTCCATCGTCAGCTCCTTACCACTGTGGGTCTACGCCAAAATGCTTCTTGTAGTACTCGTAGCTCTCGGGGTTGTCGAGCTTGGCGCGCTTGCGTCCCGAGACGCGCGTCTTGTGGCCGAGTTTGGCCCAGTCGGCAGTCTTGTATTTCTTCACGGCGTGGTAGCGGTAATGCTCGGCCCATACCATGCAGAAGGCGTAAAGCTCGTCGAGCAAGTCGTCGACCGTGCCCGTATACTCGTCTTCGCAGAAGCTCTTGAAGATGCTGAATGCCTGGTCGTCGCCGAATTTGCGCACCTTGGTAAGACGTACGGCCAGCCAGCCCAATATGGCGTTGTTGAGCTTTATGGATCCGGGGTCGTCTCCGAACACGCCTGTGATGGGCTCCCAGTATTGCTCGAACAGGCGCTTCTGCTCGGCGTGGCTTTCGGCGATGAGCAGGTAATTGCGCACGAGGTCGGCTGTGACGAGCGGCACGCCCTTGGAGTTGAAGCTCTCGAAGATGACGGGCGCCTGGCCGCGG
>CAMPAJ010000046.1 GCA_946631805.1 uncultured Eggerthellaceae bacterium | reverse complement strand
TTCAGATGCCGCGTCGCCCCCCTGTTGAGCCGATGAGCCTTCCGCCGATTGCCCTGCAGAAGAGGATGAGGGCGTGGTAGCGCTCGACGCCGATGAGGACAAAGCCGCGCCGTCCGACGCCGCTGCAGCCGCGGTCGCGTCGCCCGAGGCCACCACAGTCGAAGCCGCATCACTCGAAGTCGCTACCGACGACGCTTGCGCTGATGAGGCGCTCGAATCCTGCTGGGAGCTCTTTGCAAGACCGAAACCTCCCGTGGCAAAAGCCGCCACAGCAACGATTGCAAGTGCTGCCGCTCCTAATAGCAACGGCATGCGCGATGGCGATGGGCTGTCCGCAGGCTCCGCGGCGCCGGGGTACCCTACAGGCGATTGCGCAGCCCGATTTGCGAGGGCTGCACGCAGCGAAGCCGCTTCATCGGTGGCATCGGACTGTTGGCTAGACGCTTGCGTAGGGGCGACCGTTTGCGTGGGAGTTGGTGCATAAGTGGTGTCCGATGTGCGTGCATCTGTTGGCGCGTTCGCGTTTGTTGGCGTGTTCGCACCTGTTGGCGCATTGGCAGCCCGCCGATTTGCGTCATCTCCAGAAAGGGGCTGTCCCAAAACATTCGAAGGAGCTGTCGCAGTCCTCTGCGCGCCGCACTGTGTGCAGAACTGCGCCTCGTCCTTCAGTTCCGCGCCGCATTCAACGCAGAACCTCTGTTCACTTATGCCACCTGCCGCTTGTTGGTCCATGCCACCCTCGCTATCGGCGCGCTGCGCCATCTTGCTACCGTCGTTGAGCCACCCTTAATGTAGCACTCGAGAGCTGAGACCGCGAAGAAAACCACCTTCCAATACCTTTCAATCTGCATCTGCAAGCACGTTATTCCAGATGAATGCAGCATCACAGAGAGCGACCCTATGCACTTCTCGCATGGACTTATCTCGGCATTGACGGCAGGTGCGCAGGACTGCCCTCGCGTCGCGCCGTGCTGCCCCGCGCGCCTCGCATTGCTCCTTGTTGTGCTTTGTTGACCGCGCCGCCCCGTATGCCCTGTATCGCTCGCACGTGCCGCACATCATCCCGCGTGCGCCACGATGCCTCACGCGCCCTGCATCGATCGCGTGCGCCGCGCCGCCATTCGCCGCCCCGTGTTGCGCGGGCTTTATGCGTTTGCGTCCAGTGATTTCTTCAGCGCCGCTCCGGGACGGAATGCGTCAGCCACCTTCTGGCCAAGGGCAAGGTAGCGATGCTGCTCCTCGTCGTAGATTATCGGTTGCAGCGATTCAAGCACCACGCGACTCCGGTCGTCGAGGATGCTGTCGTCGGCAAGGATGCGCTTCACTTCGCCTGTAAGTTGCGTGTGGCTGCCGACGGTTACGCTGTGCACCAGTTCGCACTCCAACAATAGGGGCAGCTGGTCGATGAGCGGCGCGTTCACCGTCTTCGCCCGCGTCGTGGTGTAGCCGATGTTGGCTAGCTTGTCGGCGTTGTAGCCGCTTTCAACACCCAAATAGTCCGCCTGTTCCACCTGGTCGACACCAGGAAAGCCCAGCACGAACGCCTTGCTGTGCAGAATGCCTGCAAGGGTGCGCCGCTTCTGTGTGGCATTGATCGCAACCGTCACGCAGGGCGGAACGTGGCTGCTCACCATGTAAAACGCCAGCGTGCACGCCTGGGAGCTTCCATCCTGGTCGTAGGCGGACACAACCACCGTCTGCGTGGGCGCAACCACCGCGCGCATCTTCAGTTCCTGTTTGGCCACAGGTCTTACCCTTTCATAGTGCGGCAAGTAGCCACGATCTGCGGTACGGCATGTAGATCATGCACTCGATGCATACCTCCCGTCCGATGCATGCCATCCGCCTAATGCGAACCGCCCGATCGATGCTAGCGGCCCGATTGGTACAAGCTGCCCGATTGGTGCTAGCGAGTCGGGCCTTCGTCACATCTGCTGTTGGGCATGCTGCCCGTTTTCCGTGTCGGCCCAAAGGTCGTAAGGTTGCAGGTTGCGCTTCTTCGCATAGGCAACCAGGCCAATACACACGAGTGTAAGAAGAAGCACGGAGCCGATGCTGCCCTCCACGCCGAATACGGGGTCGAAGAAGAATCCGTTGGACGCGGCATCGACCTTGAAAATCGAGTAGAGCGAAACGGCGCCGCTGTTCGGAAGGCCGAAGATGATGTTCTGTGTGAAGTTCCACAGCGTGTGCAGGGCAACGCAGGCGCCAAGCGCGTCGTAGTAGCAGACGAGGACGGCCAGCAGAACGCCGATCACGAGCAACTGGGCCACGGCGAGCGGCGTGATGCCCGGGTTCAGCGCGTGGGCAGCGGCAAAGAACACGGCAGAGACGGTAATCGCGATTGCGGGGCTGCGGTAGCGGCGGGCTAGCTTCTGGTAGAGGAACAAACGGGACGCGATTTCTTCCGCACCCGACTGGATGAAGACGGCGAACAGCAGGAGCAGGAGCGGCCCTATCTCGAAGCGCTCGAAGTGAAGCGCCAGGTCGCCCAAGAGGATGGACCCCACAACGCAGATGGCGTTGACACCGAAGCCCACAAGCGCGCCGATGCCGACCCAAGCCAAGGTGCGCCCATCGCGGACGAACAGGAGCTTTTTGAGCATCCTCCTGTTTGCCGGCGGAATGAGCATAGCCAGGGGAAAGACAATCCATATGCCGATGAAGCTAAGGTACTGGGACGCCCATGTTAGATAGGCGGGGGCGCCGGTTGCTTCCTCCACAGTCAATTCGCCGCTTACGATTTGGTCCATGACACCTTCGTCTATCGAGCTGGGCATGCCGAGCAGGTTCAGGATGAAGGAACCAATCAACGACCCGGCCATGATAAGTAGAAACGTGATAACACAGGCAAGCAGGAACATGTCGGTCGCTTTGCATCCAGGACGCAAAAAACTCCGGTAACGTTCGGCAAGTTGGCTCAAGGCATCCCCTATCGGTACAAATTGCGGCGTAGCGCAGCACTTCTAACTCTCGTGGGACAGCATACACCTGTGACCGCCACGTGAACAGGGGACGCGCGTGAACAGGGGACGTAGCCCCGTTCACGCATTGCGTGAACGGTGCTACGTCCCCTGTTCACGCCCCGCAAGGGATGGGCCCTGGAGAGATCCAGGGCCCATGTTGCCGTTGAATTATCCAAATGTGACACCGACGACGCGTTGCTGTCACGTTGCTGTCACAGCGAGAGCGCTACTCCACCAGCGAGATGCCTTCGCTCGTGGCGGTGCGTCCGATGCTGGTCGTTATGCGCACGCTCCAGGCCATGGGTGCCTTGCGGGCTTCCGTGGCGACGAATCCGTAAAGCGTCGTGGCAGTGCCGTTGTCGACGATGTCGCTGGCGGCACCGGTCTTCTTCCAGTTGGTGTTGTCCTTGGAGTAGTACCACTGGACAGACTCGATGGTCTCGCCAGTTGCCAGACCCTTGGCCAGGGCCTTCAGCTCGACGGGAGCGTTGGCGACCCACTTGTAGGTGTCGGCGGCAACGACCTCGAGATCCTGCAGCAGCTCTAGGCACTGGCCTTCGGTGGTGGCGGTACGCCCGGTGCTGGTGGTCGCAGTCGCGCGCCAAGTCATAGTGGGCTTGCGCGCTTCTGTGCATTCGGGGATCAAGAGGCTGCAGGTGGAATCGTCTACGACAGACGTTTTCGCACCGGTCTTCTTCCAGCTATTTTCGTTGTTGGGCGTCTTAGTGTACTCCCACGTCCACGACACGATGGTCTCGCCGCCTGCGGTATCGAGGTTGGTCACCCGCGCCACGATGTCAGCGGACTCGCCCGCCATCCAAAGCGGCTGGCCCACATGCTCAATCGCAAGCTCCCCGACTGCGGGAATCGTCTCGGTGTCCGTTTGGACGCTGAACGCCTCGTTCTCAAACGGATCGCTCGTCCAGGTGATCATGCCCTCGCCATCCTCGGTTGCAGGCGTGGTTACTTCGGATGTGGCACCCACCGTCTCGGACTCGAAATGGGCTTCATCGTTTGCGCAGACACGCTCTGCAGTCACGCTGGAGTGGTCGTCTGCCCAGGTGTAGACGGGCTCGCCCCATTCGTGGTCATGCCATATTGCCTTCACGGTCGTGTTGGCCGTTACGGTAATCTCTTCACCGGGAGCTTTGCTCTCGGCCTCGCCCGAGCCGATCTTCACTTCCCAGGCCTCAAAGCCGCACATGCCTTCCGGCGCGGTGAACGCATCCGCCCCTGGAAGCGTGTACGCGGCGCCGTCCTCTACGGTTTCGGCGCCTATCGCACCTGTGCCGCCATTGGCATCGAAGGTGACGCTGTAACGGTTAACGGGCCAGTTGGCGAACAGCTTCAGGTCGCTGGTAACGGGGTTGGACGCGATGTTCCACGGGGCCCCGCTTTCCGTGACCCATTCGCCGGAGAACCCGTCGTAGCCCTCTTTTGTCGGCACCTCGACGTTGGAGGCAATCGTGCCGATTGCCGTGTTGTACGCAACGCTCTGCGCACCGAGTTCCTCGCTGCCGTTGAAATACGTCACGGTGTACTCCCGAGCGACTATCTTGGCGTACAGATGAATATCTGCGGTTATAGGCGTCTCGAAGTCAAAGGGCTCGGTTAAACCGGGGTCCGTGAACCAACACGCGTCGTCTTGGGTGTAGAGCTGGTATGCCGCCTGCAGGTCCTTGCCGGCAAGGTCGTACAAATCCTCCGTCGGATCGTAGGCGACAGACCCGGGCTCTGCCTGATAGCTATCCTCGTACAAGCCGGTGTCTGCTTCGTCTTCGGGATCGGGTTCCCATGTCAGCGTATAGGTTACCTTGTGCGTAGGCGCCTCGGTTTGCGTCCATTTCGCGTAAAGCGTCGTGTCTTCGGTGAGCGCCGAAGTGTTCAGGTAGGGCTTTGTGCAAGCGGCGTCGGTGAACCAGCCGCCGAACTCGTAGACTGCTCCGGACGTCCCCTGAAGCGCCGGCACGGTATCCAGCTTCGTAGGCGTGCTTCCGTACGCAATCGTCTCGGCTTCTGGCACGTTGGTGGCTTCTTCGCCTTCCGGCGCATTGCCGTCGTACGTTACTGTCACCTGGGCGAAGCTGGCCAAAATCGCGACATCGGCGTTGGGCATAGTAAACGAATACGTATTGGCGCCTGTCTTGTCCGGTGTGAACGACTCGCCCATCGACGAATCCGGATTAACCGGAATAGCCACAATCCCTTTCAAGCCATAGCCATTATCCGGCGTAGCCGTCAGAGTGACAGGAGTTCCGTATTCCACATCTTTGTAATAGTACGTGTAATCGTCTTCCGTAACGGCTACTACCTCTCCTTCACCACCTGCAATGGTTACGGTACCATGCGCAACGGGATCGATTCTCAGCTCCCCTTCCTCGTCTTCGAAGGCGTCGCCGATGGCCATGGCGGCAACCGTGCGTGTGACGACGTGCCACTTGGCGTAGAGAACTAGGTTGCTTTCAACGGTTGCACCGAAATCGTAGGCCGTGGTGCATGCGGAATCGGTGAACCAACCGTCGAACGCGTATCCGGCGGCCGCAGGCTCCTGCGGAACCGACGCCGATGTCCCAGCTGCGACGGCTTGCGTCGCGGGCGCAGTGCCGTGGCCGTTCATGTTGTACTGCACCGAGTACAGGTTGCGCGTTTCCACATGGCTTTTATCGGTCTTGCACACGCGTTGCTGCTCGCCTGGCTCAGAGGCCGAAGGCTGCCTGGTAGTGGTCCAGTCGCCCCAATCATGACCGGTTGCATCGACGATGAAATCTTTCTCGGTAATCTCGGTCGCGCCGTCGGCGTCTGCAAAGTACTTACCGCAATCAAGGCACCTGTAGTGCTCTGTCCACCCGTCGGCATCGCACGTCGGGTCTTTCGCCTCGTAATGCATGAGGTCGTGTTCGGTAGCAACCACGGTAAGCCAGCTCGAGTAAACCTTCTTGTTGTCGTTGTTTACAACGTAGGGACGCACGTGATAGGTGCCCGGCCGCGCGAACGTCACGTTGCCGGTGCCATCATTCACGTTGATCCCCCAGCTGGCCGGTTCGCGGCTTTCCCAGCGGGGCTGTATTTCAAGTATCTTGTCGTCGCTGTCGGTAATTTCGCATGTGATTTCGTCGTTCAAGTTGATTGGCGTGCCGTAGAACCCGGTGTAGCTTCCTTCGGCGGTAACCACCGGATCGTTGAGCCCTACATTTACCACTTGAATTCTCACAACGGGTGTGTCGATATTCGAGTTGTCCAGGTCCTGGCCATCGAGGTGCTCGCCCGTCTTCGCCGCCGCATCCTCGCCGAATAACCAGGTCATGTAGATCGTGCCCCCGGTCGTACCCGCCTTGGGTGTCAACGTGTCCCCACCAGTGATTTCGACCGGGTCGTCATCCAGCAGATAGCCGTTGTTTAAGATGTTTCCGTTTTCATCGCAGCGGTTCCATTGACCCCATTCCGGATTGAAACCGTAGAAAGGTACGCCGTAGGCGTTGTAGCCTTCCAGAGCCAAGGCGTCACGGTCCAATGTGTTGTTGCTGTACAAAACGTAATTCGTTTTCGGGGTCCTGACAGAAGCAAGGTCGTACAGCGGGTAAATGGCATCCACCGCCGAAGTCGTCTTGTCTTTTTCGACACTCAACTTCCCCAGGGTTTCGTAGAAAAAGTTCTTCTTGGCAACGCCTTCGACAACGTTAACGCCGTAATAATCGCGGGCCGTTCCTATCACGGAATCCCAATTAATGTCCTCGCTCTTGGCCCATCCGCTTGCGGTGCTATGGGTGCTGTAGGTACGGCCATCGGCAATGTCGTAGCCTTCAACGTCTTTGTTCGTGACCACGCGACTGTAAAGGTCGTCGGTTGCTGCGCAGCCATAGGAAGTCTCCGTTTCGCCTACGGTATCGAAGATGATGACCATGGACTGCTTATCGTATCCGCTGGGATTGATGCCGCCCCCGGCAATCTTGCTCGCGAAGAAGTCGCCGCTCATGGCGTAAATCGCAACCTTGTAGTTCAGGATGGTCGGCTGTTGATAAACCTGAGTGTAGGTGGTAGTAGAGGCTGTTTGGTCGATTGCCGCGGCCGTATGCGGAGGAAGCGCGATCGTGGTCTCGACAGCCTTGCTCACCTCTTTCGACGTGCTGTGCCCCATTTCGGCGCCGAGCGCACCGGCCATCTCCCAGGCCGCGCCCCAATTGAGGCCCATCGAAGTGGTCTCCGACCAACCGCTGGTAGATGAGCCAAAACCCTCGTCGTCTCCCCAGAAGCTCGTCTCTTCGCTGGACTCGGTTTCGCTCCAACCGATATTTGCGCCTATGTTTTGCGACATTTTGAAGGAGGCAAGACCAGACAGCGTCGTGCTGGTGGTCTCGGTAACGGAATCTCCCAACAGAGCGGAATGCATGATGGCTTCCTGCTGACCGTTTTTGATGACGGAAGCGTTGTTGCCCTTGTCGTCCGTCTTCATCCGGACGTCACCCTGGTGATATCCAAGCCCCTCTGCAGCTACCGGCACTGCTTCGAAATCGTAGAACACGATGCCAAAACTCACGTAGTCGAAATCAGCCGATGATCCCTTGCAGTTGACGGACGTAACGACGTTGGCGAAACCGGTCGTTTGGTCGTCCGAATCGAGCGCATCCAGCCTTGTTTCACCAGCCTCGTCCGCGTCGAGGAACTCTTCGGTCTTAAGAGCCTCGCTGCTTTCACTATCACGCAGCGTCTGAGCCATCATGGTGCGCGCCTGGCCGAGGCTGTTAACCTGCTTGACGCCCGAGACGATGAACTGGTCCCAGCCGGGATCGCCCACGTGGGTTGCATACGTTTGATTCAGCTTCTCTTTGAGGTTGTAGCAACTCCACTTTTCATTATCGTACTTGTTTCCGGATCTAAACCTGTTGAAATAGGCGTCAAAGCCAGCCTGGGACATGTTGCCTCCGTTGGCCTGCTCCCCGTAGAGGTCGACCAACTGGCCTGCTTGGTCGCGGAAGACGCTAGCCGCAACCCCGCTCCATTGAGGCAGCAGCTTGTTCTTCACGATCTCTTGCAGCTTGCTCGTGCTCAAGGTGAGCGTCGGTTTGCCGGAGTCGCCCCCCAGGCTTTGGAAGTGCCTGTCATCGAGCATGAAAGTGTCTATCCTGTACATGCCCGACGAAGCCGGATCCTCCACGTTCGTTTGGCCTGTGGCGATCATCTCGCCCGACGTGGGATCGCCCCAAGCGGCTGATATGGGCGTGAGCATCAGCGCCATGGTGCACATCATGACTACAATCAGCTTTAATCGGCTTTTCATTGGATCCTCCTTGATTAACGACATGCCTATACGTAACTAATTTCTACGTTTATACACCCCTTGACGACCGCGTGCAAGGGGGGGTTCCAGAATGGAACCCCCCCTTTTTTTAGGATTTAGGGGGGGCATACGCGAGGACCCAAGACTCGAGCAGCAGGCGCCGCGCTGGATGTCAGTCAATGTAGCGCGTCACCCCAGCAGACCTACCGGCCGCTACGCCGGCATGATGGCTCGAAAACCCTATTCACCGTGAACCCTCCCCCGTTCACGCACGGGACTGATATTCTTAAGATGGGTGCAAGTGGCTGACCGCTGACACTTCGGCGAAGTAAGCAGCGCCGATGGTGGGGTACGACCGAATGCGCCGCCCCGTCTTCTGACGACAAGAAACTCTTTGCCTGCACACGGGAGCCCACTGCGTCGACTTCGCTGAAGTGCCGCCGCCTCTCTTCCTCGCTTGCGTGCTGCGGTGCTGTTTTGCTCGAGCTAGTGGATGATGACGCCTTCCAACGGCACCCCTTCTGGCGACGGCGCACCGAAGCGAAGCGCCAGGCAGGGCGCCTGTACGTAAACGCACGATTTGAAGTGGCTGTCGACCCTGACCCGCGCTGGCGCATGACACGCAGCCCCATCACGCCAAGCGAGAGATGCCTAACCACGCGGCACATGGCACGCGGTGCGACCCCGACACACGCCTGGCACGCGGGCGACGAGAGCGCATTTACAGCTCGTGGTAGTACGGGCAAATGTTGGCGTAGGTGCCGTCGGGCATGCGGAAACCACCCGGGATGGTGCCTAGCTGCACGAACCCGAGGCTTTCGTAGAGGTGCCGCGCGGCGGCGTTGGTTTCCACCACTGCATTGAATTGCAGCACGCGAAATCCGTGCGCACGCCCCTGCTCCAGCGAATCCTGAACAAGCGCACGACCCACGCCGTTGCCGCGCGCTGCCGAGGATACGGCATAACTTGCGTTGCAAATGTGCCCGCAGCGCCCCACGTTGTTTGGGTGCAAGATGTAGAGGCCAACTAGCTGTCCGCCGCCATCTTCGTCGGGCTCAACCGCCACGCCGCAGTGCGTTTGCTCTTCGAAGAACGCTTTACCCGTATTCAGATCAAGCTCTTCTTCCTGGGGAAACGCAATGCCGTCGCGGACGATTTCGTTCCACACCGCCACCATGCGAGGCACGTCGGCATCGGTGTATCCGCGGACATATATCATGGCAACCTCCTGCGTTTGAGTCTCGCGTTCATTATAGTGACACCGCCCGCAATGTGACACCAACGCGTCGTTGCTGTCACGTTTGGATAATGCGCCCGATCCCATCCTGCTAGCCGACGTCCCCGTTCGCGTCCGCGTGTGAAATGCCCCTGCTCACGCGCGAAAGCTGACAAATGGCTACGACGCGTTTGTCAGCTTTTACGACGCGTTTGTCAGCTTTTGCTGGCTGGCGGCTTCACAGGATTTGGAAGTGGTTTTTCTGGAAG
>CAMPAJ010000045.1 GCA_946631805.1 uncultured Eggerthellaceae bacterium | reverse complement strand
GTGAAGTAGTTCCCCCGGATGTGTATTTGGGGTCAGACCCCAAATACACATTCCCTGGCGGTCGCGCGGCGAAGGGGGTTGCCTCCCTTCGCCGCGCGGCCAGGTCTGATGCGCCCCAACCCGCTTGGGTGCATCGGCTGGTTGCGTGCAACGGGCTACGACCCTTTTGCGCGCATGGCCTTTGCATTGAAGGGGACAATCCTTTTTAATGTATGAGTCCTGGCGGATGCGCCTATCGGGCGCGATTCGTCTTAGAGGGGCGCATCCAGGAGGGTGCGCCCCTTCTGTATGTCTTCAAATTTGTGCAAACTGTAGGGATTGCGCAGGTAAAGCGTGTTTTGCCGTTGACGCAGGCAAAACGGGCGCGCTACACTTCAACAGTTGCTTTCAAAAGCCCCGTGAAGCAGTAAGGGTGCTAGCGCCAGGCGCGAGGGTCGTCCAGCCCAAGTGCGGCGTAGTCGGCGTAGGAAACCGGCGTGGCACACGAGCCTGCACTTTTGAAAACACATCGTGTGCATACGGCAGCTTCAACCGCATGCGCGCAAAGAAATTGGAGGAAAGAACAGTGAAGACGTACTACGCAAAGCCCGGCGAGGTCGAGCGCGAGTGGCTCCTGATCGACGGTGAAGATCAGGTTCTCGGTCGTGTGGCCGCCAAGGCTGCGCACATCCTGCGCGGCAAGCACAAGCCCCAGTACACGCCCCATGTCGACACCGGTGACTTCGTCATCATCATCAACGCCGACAAGATTCGCGTGACGGGCAACAAGGCCAAGGACAAGCGCTACTACCGCCACAGCGGTTACCCCGGCGGACTGAAGTCCGAATCGTTCGAAGAGGCCATGGCAAAGCATCCCGAGCGCGTCATCGAACATGCCGTCAAGGGCATGCTCCCCAAGAACACGCTGGGTCGCGCCCAGGGCAAGAAGCTGAAGGTGTACGTGGGTCCCGATCATCCGCATACCGCCCAGCAGCCGCGTAAGATCGAACTGTAGGAGGACACGTCATGGCTAACGAAGCTCTGTATTACGGTACCGGCCGTCGCAAGAACGCGGTCGCTCGCGTCCGCCTGGTTCCCGGCACCGGCAAGGTCACGGTCAACGGCCGTGAGGCTCTGGATTACTTTGGCCGTCAGGCCCTTATCGACACCTTCATGGCTCCGTTCAAGATCACGGACACCGAAGGTCACTTCGACGTTATCGCTCGCCTGAACGGCGGCGGCATCTCGGGTCAGGCCGGCGCCCTGCGCCACGGCATCTCCCGTGCGCTGCTCGAGGCTGGCGATTATCGCCAGGAGCTCAAGAAGGCTGGCTTCCTCACGCGTGACCCGCGTATGGTCGAGCGTAAGAAGTACGGCCTGAAGAAGGCCCGCAAGCGCCCGCAGTTCTCGAAGCGTTAAGATTTTGGTTGCGCCGTTCTGCCGAACGGCGCATCTGTCGACGCTGCGAAGCCGCAGTGCACGCCCTCTAGGCGTTCAGAGCCCGGCTCGCGTACGCAAGGTACGCGTCGCCGGGCTCTTCTTGCCTATAGGGCGCACCCTGCGGCTTCTCGCTGACTGGCGTTTGCGCATCGGCTCAACGCTTGTTGAAGCCGAGGCACCCTCTTCGTTGGCCTAAGCCAACTCGGGGTGCCTTTCTCGTCTATCGCGCTCACCAGAATCACCGCTTCGCGCGCAAGCGTTAAGATTTGCGGACAAATCGTTTTACCTGGGAGGCTCGCGTTTTACGCGGGCCTTTCTCTTGTATCATAGGTGAATACGCGCACAACGAAGGGAACCAGCATGTCATTGAACGTATCCGAAGAATACGGTTCGCTCGTCTTCAACGAGCATGTGATGGCCGAGCGTTTGCCGTCTGTCACATACAAGGCGCTCATGCGCACGATCCAGAACGGCGAGCCGCTCGACATCGAAGTGGCCAACGTCGTGGCGCACTCGATGAAGGAATGGGCTATCGAAAAAGGCGCCACGCACTACACGCACTGGTTCCAGCCGCTTACAGGCATAACGTCCGAGAAACACGACGGCTTCATCGACCCCACGAACGACGGGCGCGCTCTCATGCGCTTCAGCGGCAAAGAGCTCATCCAGAGCGAGCCCGACGCATCGAGCTTCCCCAATGGTGGCTTGCGCGCGACGTTCGAGGCCCGCGGCTACACGGCATGGGATCCCACGAGCTTCGCCTTCATAAAAGACGAAGTGCTGTGCATCCCCACGGCGTTCTGCAGCTACACGGGCGAGGCCCTCGACGAGAAAACGCCGCTCCTGCGCTCGTGCGATGTCATACAAGACCAGGTCAACCGCGTGCTTGCGCTATTCGGCGAGGAACGCAAGCGCATCGACGTGACCGTCGGCTGCGAGCAGGAGTACTTCCTGGTCTCGGAAGAGCAGTACAAGCAGCGGCTCGACCTCATGCTTACGAACCGCACGCTGTTCGGCTACGCGCCGTGCAAGGGCCAGGAGCTCGAAGAGCATTACTTCGGCGCCATCCGCCCCACGGTCAACGAGTTCATGAAGGAGCTCGACGACGAGCTGTGGAAGCTCGGCATCCCGGCCAAGACGAAGCACAACGAAGTGGCGCCGGCGCAACACGAGCTCGCTCCCATATTCGAGCAGGCCAATCGCGCTATCGACCACAACTTGCTCACCATGGAGAAAATGCGCCTGCTGGCCAGCCACCATGGCCTCGTGTGCCTGCAGCACGAAAAGCCCTTCAAGGGCATCAACGGCAGCGGCAAGCACGATAACTGGTCGCTCTCGGCCAACGGCAAGAACCTGCTGGAACCGGGCGAGAACCCCATCGAGAACCTGCGCTTCCTGGTGCTTTTGACCTGCATCATCGAGGCGGTTGACGAATATCAGGAGCTGCTGCGCATGTCCGTGGCCAGCGCTGGCAACGACCATCGCCTGGGTGCGCAGGAGGCGCCTCCGGCAATCGTTTCGATCTTCTTGGGCGACGAGCTTTCGGCTATCGTCGACGCGCTCGTCAACGACCACGAGTCCGAGTATGCCAGCGCGCACAAGGTCGCCATGGACCTTGGTGTTTCGACGCTGCCCGCATTCCTCAAGGACAATACCGACCGCAACCGCACATCGCCGTTCGCCTTCACGGGCAACAAGTTCGAGTTCCGCATGCCAGGCAGCTCGTGCAACCCCTCCGAGGCCAATACGATCCTGAACACGGCCGTGGCCAAGAGCCTCAAGGGCTTTGCCGATGCCATGGGCGAGGCCACGGGGGAGGCCTTCGAGGAAGCGGCCATCGCCTGGATCAAGCAGACGTTGCGCGATCACGAGCGCATCATCTTCGACGGCAACGGCTACTCCGAGGAGTGGCAGGCCGAGGCGGCGCGCCGTGGCCTGGCCAACAACAGCACGACGGCAGATGCCCTGCCGTGCCTGCTCGACCGCAAGACCATCGAGCTGTTCGAGGAATTCGGCGTGCTGAACGAATCCGAGATTCGCAGCCGCTATGAGGTCAAGCTCGAGAAATACAACAAGCTCATCAACATCGAGGCCCGTGTCATGAAGCGCATGGTGCGCCAGCAGTACCTGCCCGCCATAGCCTCGTACGCCGCCGAAGTCGCCGAGAACCTGTGGAAGGTGAAATCGGTCCTGCCCGAAAGCGACCTTTCACCGCAAGAGGAAATCCTGCGCAAGCTTTCGGACGGCGTTAAGGCCATCGACGATTTGCTCAAGCAGCTCGACGAGACGCATCATGCCGTACGCGCCATTCCCGACCAGCAGGAATGCGCCGACCAGAACGCCGGCAAGGTCGTGCCCATCATGGAGCGCCTGCGCAATGAAGTCGACAACCTCGAGATCGTCGTCAGCGCCAAGCACTGGCCCGTACCGAGCTACAACGACATCTTGTTCTACGCTTAGCGGTTGTGCGGCCCCATCGCCCTCCTGGACAGGGCGGGCGAGCGAGGGCTATCGCGGATAGCAACTTCTTAAAAAACGTGCATGAAATGTGACAGTTGGCCGTCAGTTACTTGGGTTTTTCTGGGATTCCTTCCCTTGACGGTTGCGAATGGTAATGTAATCGAGGCGCATAGCAACGTATGCGCCTCGATTTGTTTTCGAAGGGAGTCTGTGGATGGACGGATCTATAGTTCAAACGTACCTGGGCGACGTGCTTCATGCGGTTTCGCAAGCGCTGCTGGCGCCCGATATCGTCCTGCTGCTCGCATTCATCGCCTATGCGCTGTTCTGCATCGGGAGCATAGTTGCCGAGCGTTTTTCGGAACGGCGTCATTTCACCATCGTCATGCCCAAGTTCCTCGCTGCGCTCATGGCGGCCAACGAAGACGTAATCCCAGCCGTCATCACCGAGTCGGGCTTGCTGCATCGCCAAAAGGTTGCCCTGCTCACGGTGTATGACTACCGCATATTGCCCGGCGATGCCCTCGTGGCTCTCATTCGCCGTTTGGTGAACGAAGAGGAAACGCGCTACGATCGCATCACGGGCCGCAACAACATGGCCGCACGCGTGGCGCCGATGCTCGGCCTGATGGGCACGCTCATCCCGCTCGGCCCGGGCATCCAGGCGCTGGGCAATGCCGATACCGCCGCGCTGTCCAGCTCGCTGCTCGTCGCATTCGACACGACGGTTGCTGGCCTGGTTGCCGCTGCCGTGTGCTTGGTCGTGGGCAAGATTCGCAGCAATTGGTATGGCAACTACATGTCGGCTCTGGATGCCGCGATGGCGACGATGCTGCAGAAGATCGAGGACATGCGCGCTGAGGGCAAGATTGTCATCAAGGAGCCCACGGATTACGCGTTCCTGTTTGAGTCGGAAAGCGCCAAGCGCTCCTCGAAGGCGGCGGAAGACGCAGCGAATGCCGCGCAGGACGTGCAGGCGGGCGTGCAGGCAGGCGCCAAGGGCAAGCAAGGGCCTGCAAACGAGGTGTCCGCCTATCCCGCGCAGAGTGCTCAGCCTGCGGCAAGCGCCCAGCCTGCACAAACCGCGCAAGCTGCTCAAGCCACGCAATCCCAGCAACCTTTCGCATCCTCCCAGCAAACGGCGCATCCGTTTGGCGCCCCTGCTTCCGACAGTGCAAAACCGTCCGTGCAGCCTTTTGCAACGCAGATGAACTCGGCAGCCGCAACGGGCCCGATTTTCGCATCTAACCCGAGTCAAGGTGCGATTTCGACGAGTTTCTCCTCGCCGTCCGCCTCGGCCCAAGGACCGCAATTCGCGACTCCGCGGACGAACGCACAGGGAACGAGTTCGCTGGTAGGCTCCCTTCCCGAGATCTCGGGCAATGGCTCTGCTGGCGCGTCTGCCGCCGGCGGTGCGCAAACGCCGTCGATGGCCGGTGGCGCTCAGGGCGCCGGGGTCAGTCGCATCGCGCCTCCCGTGGAGGACGTTCCCATGCCTGCTTTCATCGATGCGCTTGCCGCTGCCGGCGTTCCTCCCGTAGGCGATCCTGCTCAGCAGGTGCCTGGCCAGGCAATCGGTCCGATGAACATTCCTACTGTGGAATCTGCACCGACGTCGGGCCATTGGTTCAAGGCCTCGGCATCGGAAGGCGCTGCTCCCGCTGGAACGTGGCCGCAGACGTCGCAGGCCCAACAGTCCTCGCAGTCGCAGCAAGTCCAGCAATCCCAGCAGCCCCAACCAGGGCGGGGCGGTAATTCCAGCCTATAGCTAAGCCCGAAGCTGCACAGAGCGCGTATGAATCTGCAAAAGGACACGCTCGCGGCAGCATCGATTGAACGGAGATGGCAATGTCGAGCTATTACGGCAACAGCGGTTCGTTCCGCTCGAAGAAGCAGGAAGAAGAAGTCGACCCCATGTCGTCGTTGAGCAACATCGGCGACGTGATGCTGGTGTTCGCCTGCGGGCTCATGGTTGCGCTCGTCGTTGCGTGGAACGTCGACTTGGCGGAATTCACGCAGATCGAGCCGACTCAGGAACTCGACAGCAACAGCGTCGAAAGCATTACCGAGCAACTGTACGGCGAGGGCAACTCCTTCGTCGAGCGCGGACGCGTGTACCAAGACCCCACGACCGGCAAGCTGTACCTGGTCGAAGGGGACGAAGAATCGTAAACGAACAAGAGCGGCAGGTACGTTATGGCGCAAAGGATCATGAACAAAGATTTCGCGACGAGGGCCGTGCGCATCGTTTTGGTGTTCGCGCTCGTGTTCTGGTCGTCATTCCGCGTGGAATGCCTGGCGTTCGCGGACCCGTACACGCTTGACGACTTGAGCAGCCACAGCGAAGAATCCCTCAACAACGTGATCGTCTACCGCGTCATGGGAGACGGTGCCACCGACCACGAAGTCTCGAGCGTCTTGGACTCCAGTCAGAAGGAGCCCCTGTACGTTAACCCGCGGCAGGCCGACAGCATCCAGTTCGTGGCGAGCGCGTTCTGGGGGCCCGAAACCAAGGACGCGGCTGTCAAGGCGGTCGAGGACCTCATAAACGCGCTCCCGAGCCCCGACGCCATGACCGCCGACGACCTCGCGGCGGTTGACGAGGCGATTACCGCCTACAACGCCCTTTCCGACGAGCAGCGGGGCAAGCTCCCGGCCGACTTGGCCAGCAAGCTCGATGCGGCGTCCGCGGCGGCCGATGCGCTCAGGCAGGGTGTGGCCGACCAGGAAGCCGCGCAGGCGGCGGAGGCCGCGATTGCGGCCCTCCCCGATCCCGGGAGCGCGACGGTCGACACCAGGGACGCCCTCGACGCGGCCCAGGCCCAGTACGATTCGCTGACCGACGCACAGCGCGCTTTGGTGTCCGGCGATGCGGTTGCCAAGTTGCAGGCCGTGAGCGAGGCCGTCGCGCAGGCTGAGGCCGAGGCTGCGGCTGCGGCTGCGGAGCCCGACCCCGAGCCTGAGCCAGAGCCCGAACCCGAGCCCTCCGAGCCCGTTGAAGAGCCGGGCGAAGGCGGAGGCGGCGGCAACTCGGGCGTCGTGCAGCAGGCAAGCGCCATCCCCTCGTCCCTCATGCGGATCATGTCGGTCGAGCGCGCCTATGCCGCCGAGGGCGACGCGGCGCAGGTCGGCTCGATTTCCACCCAGTCCCTGGGCAATCCCATCGCCGACTACGTCGATTGGAAGCTGTACGACGCATCCGGCAACGAGCTCGACCCGAGCATCGCCACGATCTCGGCCGAGGGCGGCATCGCCACGCTCGTGGGCAAGACCCCGGGCACGGTCGTCGTGCGCTGCACGCCGCGCGAGGGCGTCTCGGACGGCGCGCAGGACCTGTACGTGGAGTTCACCGTGAAGGTGGTCTACGTCAGCTCGATCGAGATCTGCGACGCGGGCGGCAACCGCCTCGACGCGGAGAACAGCCAGGACCACCCGTTCGCCCTCTCGGAGGACGAGCGCAAGGGCTTCGAGCTGAGCGCGGTCGCCAACGCCGCGACCGGCCCGGACGACGGGGACCCCGCGCGGTTCACGAGCACGGCCGCGTCGCCGCTCTCCCAGAGCAGCGACGGCCTGCTCCACGACCTTACGTGGAACGTCTTCGACACCAAGACCGGCAAGGAGGCGACCCCCGACGTCGCGAGCATCACGCCGGAAGGCGTCCTGAGCGTCGCCGACGAGAAGGCCCTGGTGGAGGTGCGCTGTACGACGAGCGACGACCGCGACGGCGAGTACTCGTACTCGCTGTTCGTGTCGGGCGGCAAGGTCGAGGACAAGCCCGAGGACGTGCAGGGCGAGTCCCATCCCCAGGACGAGCTGACCGTGATCGTGCAGCGCCCGAAAGCGCAGGCGCCGCAGGAGTCCGAGGGCCAGGAGAACAGCGGCGAGGCCGCCGACCCCGAGAGCCAAGAGGGCAGCGGCGAGGCCGCGAGCCCCGAGGGTGGCGAGAGCGTCGTGGACACGCAGGCCGAGGGCGACGGGTCTTCCGACGCTGCCGCGAAGAGCGACGGGGCCGCATCCTCCGAGTTCGAGGAGACGACGTCGCACTACACGGCCGGCCTCTCCAACGTCGAGACCGGCAAGCAGCTCGACGTCAACGAGAAGACCTACTCGATGACGCTCGACGGCAAGGCGCGCACCGTGTCGGGCCGGGGCACCACGCTGGGGCTCCTGCTCGACGACGCGGGCGTGACGCTCGACGACCAGCAGAACATCGAGTCCATCGAGTTCGTCAACTTCTTCCAGGCGCACACGACCGTGCCGTGGTCCGACTTCGTCTCGGTCACGCATTCCGAGGCGACCTACCTCATGGTCGCGAGCCAGGCCTACGTCCACCAACCGGAATCCAGCGAGGCGTCGTCGGGTTCTGCCGTGGCCCCCATGGCAGAGGGCGATGAGGCGGCCGACCAGACGGGCGGTGAGTCGGGCGACCAGGCAGGCAGTGAGCCGAGTGGCCAGGCGGGCGGCGAGCCGGGCGAGGGGGATCTGACGCTCGACGAGGGCGGCTCCGACCCAGCGGCATCCGCTTCGAGCGAAGCGGCCGACCCGAGCGGCTCGAGTGCGTCGGCCGACAAGTTCCTCGACAACACGCGCTTCCAGATCCTGTTCGACCAGCCCGACGGCGGCGGGTCCATCGACGCGTCGAACCTGCGGTGGGTCAACACGATCATCGTGCACATGAAGGGCGCCGAACCGGTCGACTACGTTGACGGCCTGCGCCCGACGATCGACTACTCGGCCGTCCCCAAGGGCAAGACGGCGTACCTCACGGCCGTGCCCCCCAAGGCGATCGGCGTCATCAACTTCGGCTACAAGTGGGAACGCTCGACCGACGGCGGCAAGAAATGGTCGGACGTCGCCGGCACCACGCAGCAGACCATTTACGTTCCGACTGACGACGAGCACATTGGCAATCTATATCGGGTATCGGTAATCACCGACGACGGTCTCTCGGAGCCGTCCGACCCGGTCGAGATACGCGAAGGTTCCGAATTCTCGGTACAGCTCGACTTCGTGCCACCTCTGGCGGGCGGTTGGGCCAACTTCACTGCGCACGTCATAGGTGCGGACGAGAACGATCCCAGCATCGTGTACCGTTGGGAGTACTCGACCGATGGCGGCCAGAACTGGCAGGTCATCGAGGGCGAGACGGGTAAAACCCTTGTTAGGCAGACGTATCCCATCTCTGAAACGCCGAGCACCGAAGATGGCGAATCGGGCGAGGCTGAAGAGCCGGAGCTCACCTACATCCACGTGATTGCCATAAAGGACACGCAATCGGCCGTTTCGAACCGCCAGCTCCTGACGGTCCGCACGGGCGATTCTAACGGCAGCGATACCGAGGAAAAGGACGGCAACAAGACCAGCGAAGACCCCAAGGCTGATGAGGTCCAGAACGCCCTGAACGGCGATGATTCCAAGAAGGACGACGCCAAGAAGGGCGACGCAAAGGAGTCAGCCGAAACTGAGGAAGAGGTCGAAACCGACGACGAGCTCGATTACGATCCCGATGTGGAAAACGACACCAATTACGAGGAAGTCGACGAAATCGAATTCGTACCCGCCCCCGAGGAGGAACAGCAGCCTTCGGTGTCGGTGACGCCGCTCGATGTGACGTACGACGACTCGAGCACCCAACCGTCCGAGGAAGGTCAGCAGCAACCGCAGCAGGAATCCAGCGACTTGTCGAACGTTACCGTCGACAAGAACGTGACCGAGCGCATTCAAAAGCAAAAGCAACAGGAAAAGCAGCAAAAGGAATCGACGCCCGGCGCTCGCTGGACTGAGATTTCGGCGTCGATGCCCAACAGCGATGACGTGCGCCGCGTTTTGGCCGGCAACCCGTTTGCGCCGTTCGCTGCCCCGTTTGCATTGGGGCTCACAGCGGCTGGTGCCGTCGAGAAGCTCGTGGCGTTCCGTCGGCAGCTGAAGTAAATTCGCCTGCTGTGTGCTCCAGT
>CAMPAJ010000044.1 GCA_946631805.1 uncultured Eggerthellaceae bacterium | reverse complement strand
TGGTAACTGCTACAACTATGCCGCCGTCATCGAGTACGTATTGAAGTACTTCGGCTACTCCGATGCGGAAGCCGAACCGTGCGTCGTGGGCCTCGAGAGCGGTGCCTGGGGCGACCACGGACTCGTATTCGTCACGAACAAGGTCGACAACAAACGTTGCCTCATCGACAGCTCGTTGAGTGCGAACGGCTGGATGCTCGACATCGATTCGTACCAGTACGACATCCGCAACATCGACCAGAACTCCACCATCCAGGGCAATGTCGACGTCCTCAACGACAACGACACCCCCACGCGCATTCCCGCAGGCGAGCTAACCGAAACCAGCAGTAGCGCGGCCAGCGCCGACGCCACGACCACCGACGAGGAGGCAACCTCCGAAGACGAGGGCGAAGAACCCGTGTACGTCGAAGAGACCGCCGACGATGAGGTCTATTACGAAGACGACGGGTCGGGTGACTACGAAGAAGAGGGCGACTACACCTACGACGAGAGCGAAGACGACGGATCGTACGAAGAGGAAACGTACGACGAGGGCGGCGACGAAGGCTACTACGACGAGGGCGAAGAAGAGGAGTACTAATACTCGGTAGCAATCCGAACGCTTTTGCAATGCGAACGAACGGGGGCTCGGCGGTGCTGGGCCCCCGGTGCTATCGTTGGGCGATGCGCGTGATCGAGGCGACGGCGCCTTCGAATGCGCAATGCTCGAGCAGCACGTCGGGGCGTAGGCTTCCCGTCGGCTTTGCTTCGAGCGAAAACGTCGCACGATTACCGGTTACTTCGAAAGGCTCGATGAGGTAGTCGCGCACGACGAGCGTCTTCTGCTTGCGTTTGCGGACGACCTCGATTGCTTCGGGTACCTCGATTCCGTCAATAGGACGGTCGAATACGACTTCGTACGTTGATATGGGAAACGCCACGCTCGCAGCCGGTGCTTTTGGCTCGACGTAATAGCACGACTGCACCATCAGATCGGGCACGCTTGCCTTCTGCAGGGCAGCTAAAGCGATGTCGGGAGCGACGTAGTCTTTTAGATGGATGTCGAATATCTCGCAGGTGCTCCCCACCCCTACGGGCAGAGCCGCGCCGAACGATATCTTCATATGCGGCGAGAATCCCTGGCTCACGGCGAAGGGTAGCTGCGCCCTTCGCACCGTGCGCTCGAGCGTATGCGCAACCTCGAGGTGCGAAAGCATGGCAAGACGCCCCTGCTCGACGTACGTGCACCTCAAGCGGAACAACCTAACGGCGTTTGGATCCGTCATCGCGCATCACCGCCCTCTGCCACATCGTTTGCGCCTTCGTCTCCTGACAAGGGCGCGTCTCCCGACCGCGACGCTGCCAATGCATTATCGACCCCCAAGTCCATGCACACCCCGCATCCCGAACAGCGTTCGAACGTGCAATCGGGCGTCGTGCGCTCCTGCTCGGCCCGCTCGCGCTCGCGGACGAGCCAGCGTCGGGAAGCGCCGCAGCTTATGTGCTCCCAGGGCATGATGCGGCTCGTCGGATAACTTGCCTGAGCTGCTAACTCAACATCGAAGTTCAAGGCGGCGGCAGCATCACGCCATGCCTGCTCGTTGAAATGCTCGCTCCAGGCGTCGAAGCGCGCACCGCGCTTCCATGCTTCCTCGACCACGTACGAAACCTCGCGGCCGCCCCTGCTCATAACCGCTTCGACGAAGCTCGTCTTGGGGTCGTGCCAGCTGATGTTTATAGCGCGGTACTTCACCGAATGCCGCAGCAGATTCACGCGGCGCAGTGCTTCCTCGGGAGGAATCTGGCCATCCCATTGGAACGGCGTCTGCGCCTTGGGAACGAACAACGCCACCGAAGCGCCGATCTGTATGGAACCGCGTTGTTCCTTGGGCACGACTTCGCGAGCCCGCTCGTAAGCTTTCTGCACGAGGCGGGCGATGCCCTTCACGTCGTCGTCCGTCTCGGTCGGCAAGCCGATCATGAAGTACAGCTTGCACCGCCTCCAGCCGGCCGAAAACGCAGCGTCGACGGCATCGAGCAAGTTCTGCTCGGTCACGTTCTTGTTTATGACGTCGCGCAGCCGCTGCGTCCCCGCCTCGGGCGCGAACGTGAGCCCGCCTTTCTTCTGGCCAGCTACCAGACCGGCCATATCGACGCCGAACGAATCCAAGCGCTGCGAGGGAATGGAGATGCGAACACCGCTTCCCGCATACGCGTCGTTGAGGCGGGTAAGAATCTGGCGGATCTGGGAATGGTCCGTCGACGAAAGCGACGTGAGCGACACTTCGTCATACCCTGTTTGCGCAAGTCCTTGCAAAACCGACGAGACGACGTTGTCGGCCGACCGCTCGCGCACGGGACGGTACATCATGCCCGCTTGGCAGAACCGGCAGCCGCGCGCACAACCGCGTAGGATCTCGACGTTAAGACGATCGTGCACGGCTTCTGCGAACGGGACTATGCACGGCTCCCAGCCCAGCGCATCCGAAAACCCACCGTATACCCGTTTTTTGACGACAGGCGGTACGCCCTCGTGCAACGGCTCGACCCACGAACCGCTCTCCTGCGCCTCTTCCTGGCTGCGCCACCGGTACAGCAGCGGCACATACCAGCCGTCAAGCTCGGCAAGGGCATCGAGTATCTGGCGCCGCGACGCGCCTTGGCGGCGCAATGCGCGAATCGTCTGGAGTCCTTCGGGAAGCGACTCTTCGCCCTCCCCCACGTTAATCGCGTCGAAGGACAGCGCGTATGGCTCGGGGTTGAATGCGCATGGGCCTCCGCCCACAACGATGGGGTCATCCTCGCGACGCTGCTCGGCCCGTATGGGCACACCAGCCAAGTCCAGGACTTCCAGTACATTTGTAGCGGCAAGCTCGTGTGGAAGCGTGATGCCGATAACATCGAACGAGGCAAGGGGCGCACAACCCTCGATGCTGAACAGCGGCAGCCCTTCGGCCCTAAGGGCATCGCACATCTGGGCGGCAGGCAGGAATCCGCGTTCGGCAGCCATCCCCTCGCAAGCGTTCACGGCGTTCACGAGTATTCGAACCGCCTGGTTGGCCTGCCCGAGCTCGTAAGTATCGGGATACACCATGCAGAAGCGAAAATCGCAATCGGGCTTGCATACGCTTCCCCATTCATGGTTGATGTAGCGCGACGGGCGTTCCGCCTTGGCGACAAGCGGTGCCACTTTGGACCAAATGCTCTCGTAGCGAGGGCGCGCAAAGGTTCCCGACCCTCCAGGATTGCAGGTTTGCATGAAACTGTTCGTTCCTTTCGGAATGTATATGCTGAACGCAGCGTCGAGTGCGGCCGGCAGGCAACGATTACGCTTACGCCCGGGCGAATGCCATTGCGCCGTCTACAAGATCGTCGACAACGGCCACGACCTTGGGAGCGTACTCGTGAGCCTTCTGCTTGACGACGGGCAACCGGTCGGCAAGCCCCCGCACCTTGTTCGCCATTTCGGGAACGAGGTCGGGCCCCCCGTCGCGGAGCTTGGAAACTATCTGGGTGCCCTTCTCGGTAGCGCGCTGCGCAACGTTGAGCACGCCTGCGACGTCTTCGCCGCCCTCGAAATACTCGATGGCCGCATAGCCGACGGCAGACGTGCCACCGTATGCGACACCGGGCTTGATGATGAACCCCAGAACGGGAACGAACTCGACGAGCTCGCGCGCAACGACACGGCACAGGTACGCACCACCAACGACGGCAGCGAGTTCCTTCGCGCGGGTTTTATCCATCTCGTGCCCGTAGGCCGCCGCGATTTGCAGCATCATCTTGGCCTGGTTCAACGTCATGATGGGCAAGTCGGCACCGGGAATGAGCGGCACAAGGCCGATGCCGGCATTTTGCAAGGACGTGACCTGAACGGCATCCTTGGCAAGCGGACGGCGCAAAAACGAGAACGCCATCGCCATGGGCAGGCGCTTGTCGGGGCAAACGGCCACGATCCAACGGCCCAGACGTTCATCCAACTGCTTTGCGAGCTCTTCGGTAAGCTCGACGGGCTCGTCCGAGGCATCCTGCACATATGGGGCAACAAGATCGCCGATGGGGATGGCGTAACCGGCTTTCGAAGCGGTTTCGGTCACGAACGTCGGCAGCGTCGTAACGACGGCGACAGGCACCCCTGCCGCGCGGATTGCCGCCGCCGCGGCTCCCACGCCGCGCGATTTCCCCGCCACCACGATGGCGATGTCGTCGTCGGCATGCGGCATGAACGTGTCGTCAAGGTACGAAACCGTCATGCGCAACGTCGCGGACGACGAGCCGAACAAGCCGCGTACATGAGCGGCTATGTCGGCCGGTGCCTGCGAATCCAGGAAAACGCTCACAGACAACGCACATTCGCGCGCTGCCTTGATGTCGGTCATCTCGTTAAGAAGTGCTTTGATATCAATTGGAAGCTGCATATGTCACCCTACCCGAGCTTTCCTTCCCCCGTGCCCACACGGAGCCCATGAATCCCAGCAATGCGAAATTGACGATCATGAACGACGAACCGAAGCTCATGAACGGTAGCGGAATGCCCGTGATAGGCATAAGCCCGCAGGTCATGCCGATGTTCTCTAGTATCTGGAACAACCACATGCCAACGATGCACATCACGATGAGCAGCCCGAACATATCGCTCGAGGCGCTCGCTATGCGAAACCCTATTACGAACAATGCCGCGTACAGCACCAATAATACCATTACCCCGACAAATCCCAGCTCTTCAGCCAGTACGCAGAAGATGAAATCGGTGGGCGCTTCGGGCAGGATGCCCAAAGAATGCTGAGAGCCCTTCATATATCCTTGCCCGAACAGGCCACCCGAGCCGATGGCGACCTTGGCCTGCTGCAAATTGTAGCCCTCGTCTGTCAAATCGGCCGAATCCTGGTTCATGAACACGAACAGGCGGTCGCGCTGATACTGCTTGAGCAGTTTGTACTCGCCCGACGAGCCCTTGATCACCTCGTCGGCCACGAAAACGACCACGATCAGGGCGATGCCGATGGCAAGCGTGATCAGGAGGTGCTTGGGCCGGGCCCCTCCAACGACGAGCGCGATGGCGGCTATGAACAGGTACACGAGTCCCGTCCCGAGGTCGGGCTGCGTCATGATGCACACGAACGGCACGAGCATGAGGCCGACCGCCTTGCAGTATTCGTGCACATCGTCCAAACGCCCCTGGTAGCGGGCCATGATGCTGGCATCGAGCAAGATGACGGTGATCTTGGCAAACTCCCCTGGTTGCAGCTGGGGCAATGGGCCGAGCTTGACCCACGAGGTCGCGCCCATCGTGTTGACGCCAATGCCCGGCACATGGGGCGACAAGATGAGCACGACGTTGAGCGCCATGAAGAGCGCGATGTACTCCGAAAGCCGGCGATAATCGAACGCCCAGATAAGCGCCATGGCAATCGCCCCTATGGCAACACCTGCCAGCTGACGCGAGAAATTGTAATCCTCGTCTGCGCTTACCGCCGAATACACGACGACGAGCCCGTAGGCGACGATTAAAACGATGACGAGCAGAAACGGCAAATTGATGGCAGGCAGCTTGAAGCGCCGCCCCCGGCCGTTCGTGGGCTCGGTGTCGTGCACCCGTATGTTCGTCAATTCCGGCATGCTCTTGGCTATCGCCCTTCCCTAGTCCTGTCGCGCGACCTCGCCGAAATTGACCGGCACCGATTTGCCGCTCGAACCCGCCACGCGCTTCACTTCGCTCAGCTGCCCCGCATCGTAAGCCAGTATGGCACCCAAGACGGCAGCGCCGATGGGGCCCGCCACCGCCGCACCGCCGCCGCCTTGCTCGATGCAAGTCGAAACGACGTACTTGGGCTTGTCCTGCGGGTAATAGCACACATACCATGCCACGTCGCCCTTGCCCGCGACCTCGCCGGTACCGGTCTTGCTCGAAACCGTCGCAGCGTCTATGTTCCAGTTCGCAAATTCCTCGACCACTTGGCTTGCATCGGCCGAGACGAGCTTGAGCGCATCGCGCAGGATTTTGTAGTTCTCTTCGGAAACCTCGGGGACTCCCAGCTCTGCAGGAGTAAACGACACCGCCGCCGTATCGGCGTCGTTGCGCACTTCCTTGAGTACATGGGGTTTCATGAGCGTCCCCGTAGCCACGGCGCCGTACGCTACCGCATTCTGCAGCGGCGTGATAAGCACGTCGCCCTGGCCGATTACCAAGTTGGTCAAATCGCCGCCGCGCCATTGCCCCTCGGTCGGCACATCGCTCCAGTGCTGCGCCTTCCATTCGGGGGTCGGAATGCGCCCGGGCTCCTCGCCCGACAGGTCGATGCCCGTTACCTTGCCAAAACCGAATTTTGCTATTTCCTCCTGCATCGCCGTGTCGCTGATGTCGCCGCCCTGGGTTTCGCCGGCGTAGAAGAAATCCTTGGCGATCTCGTAGAAGACGACGTCGCACGACACGCGAATGCCATCGTTGAGGTTGATTATCCCATGTCCGTCGAGCAGCCAGCAGTTCTGCCAATCGCCCGAGTTGAATCCGTCCCACGAACCACCGCATTCCCACGTCTTCTTCTTGTCGGCAAACCCGTATTTGAGACCGGCCAGGCTCGTGAAAGCCTTGTAGGTCGAAGCGGCGGGATACGTACCCGACACGGCACGGTTGAGCAGCGGATAATAGCTTTCCTCGGTCGAGTAAAGATCCCAGACGTCCTGGGCGATGCCGCCCGTGAACGTCGCCGGCTCGAACGTGGGGTAACTTGCCATGGCGATGATGCTGCCATCCGTCACGTCCATTGCAACGACGGCGCCGCCAACGCCCTTGCCCTGCCCGATGATGTTGTCGGGCGCAATCAGCTCGGCGAGCCGGGTCTCGGCAACGTATTGCACGGGAGCCTTGATGGTCAGGTACACGTCACTGCCCCGCTTGGCGGGCGTCTCGCTCTCGACCTCGACGACGCGGCCCTGGGAGTCGGCGATAACAAGCCGCTGACCGTGTTCGCCGGCGAGCACGTTGTCGTAATACGCCTCGATGCCGCTCTTGCCCACCGTGTCGCCAAGCTCGATGGAACGGTTTTCGGGCACGTTGGCAAGCTCTTCTTCGGAAACAGGCCCCGTATAGCCCAAGATGTGCGAGGCCAGCGCGCCAAACGGGTACTCGCGCACCGTGCGTTCCTGAACGGTAACGCCCGTGAAGGCGTCGGAATGCTCTGCGATGAACGCAACGTCGCGCTGCCGGGCATCGGACGCGACGACGCGCTGGCTCTGCGCGCCCGAGCTCTGGTCCAGAATACGCGAACGCACGATGTTATAGGGGATGCCCAGCACCGAAGACAAGCGTTGCACCACGTCGTGGTCGTCGGCAACCGACGCATCGGCCAAAACCGTCAGCGCCGAGCGGTTGTTCACGAGCAAAACGCCGTCGCTGTCGTACACGAGGCCGCGCGGTGCGGGCGTGGCTATCTTGGAGTACTTGTTCTGCAGCGCCTCGTCCTCGTATTCGCTCGAACCGAGCACCTGCATGCTCCACAACCGGGCTCCCAGCGTCCCGAAGACGGCCGCAGCTAAAACGCCGACCGCGACGAACCGCGAGCGAACGGCTTCGCTCGGGCGCCCGGTCGTCGTCGACGGCGCCGTGCTGGGTCGGGCGTGCTGGGATTCCTCGACGCGGGCGCGGCGCTTGTCCGTGAACAGGATGCCGGTGCTGTCGATGGACTTCACGGCATCCTTGCCGCGACCCCCGGCGTGAACGCCTTGATCGCGCCGGCGCGCACGCACGATGAAGAACGCGGCCACGCCCAATGCGGCCGCTATCATCGTGATGATGGCTACAACGATTGCAATGGCCATAGACGCTCCTAGCGCAGCTGCGTCAATTCGGTGCGCACGACGCTAGCCGGCCTCGCAAAGCGCGCGAGCAGGAGGTATAGGAGTATTCCGCAAACGACGTCGTACAAAAAGCACGGCAGGATGCGGTAGAGCAGCGCATCGAAGAACGATGCCTGGTAGCCAAAGAACAGGAGCAAGCACCCGTACACGAGCTCGACGAGCAACGCGCCTATGGCAATCAGCGCAAACGCCATGAAGCGCGAATCGTTGTCGACGTGCACGAACACGCGCGCAACGACAACCGACACAACCATGAGCGAAAACGCCATGAGGCCGAGGGGCGCAGCCCCAACGAGGTCGAACGCCAATCCGAGCACGAACGGAAGCACGCATCCATACGAAGATGGGCGGGTGACAGCAACGGCCAGGGCAAATGCCGCAAGTACGTTGGGCACGATCCCATACAGGGCGATGTTCGGGACTATGAACAGCTGCAGCGCTAGCGCAAGCACCGCTCCGATTACTATCACGAAACGCTCCGACATCATAGCACCGCACCTCCTTTGCCCATGTGCGCTCGAACCACGTTAGTATTCCGTCTCTTCCGCCACGTCCTGGTCTTCGAGGTACTCGCCTTCGTCGGCGGCTTCCTCATCCTGCCATTCCCCTTCGTCGGAGGACCCGTCGACCGCATACGACTCATCGCCCTCGTCGGCAGTCTGCGCCGTAACATCGACCTGGTCCTGATTGCCCTGAGCATTGGCCTGGTCTTCCTGGGTCTTCTGCGCAGAAGCCGCCGAAGAGCTGGTAGCCGTATCGCTCACCTGCGGCGCCTTGAATACCACGATGACCTCTTCGAGCATCTTGACCGTGGCATTCGGGTTGATGACGATGGGCCCGGCGTTGCCCGACGACGTGTCGCCGACGCTCGCAACGGCGCCGACGATCAGCCCGCGCTCATAGCTTCCGCCCATGCCGGACGTTATGATGACGTCGCCCGCGACGGGCAGCTTATCCTCATCGACATCCTCCAAGTACAGAAGCCCGCTGAGCGAACCGCGCACGATACCGTTCGCGCGGCTCGATTGCACCATGACGGCAGCGCCCGAATTGGGGTCGGTAAGCAAGCGCACCGTTGATGTATGGGCAGCGGATTTAGACACCTGGCCGATGACGCCCGTGGCACCCATGACCGTCATACCGCTGACCACGCCGTCGTCTGAACCTAGGTCGATGGTGATGGACTGGTCCCATGCGTTTGTCGAATGACCGATGACGCGCGCAACGGGCCCCGTTACCCCCGAAACCTGCTTGATATCGAGCAGGCCCCGAAGCCGATCTACCTCCTGACGATACTCTTCGGCCTGGGCAAGCAGCTGGCGAAGCTCCTCGTTCTGCTGGCGCAATCCCTCGAGCGTCGTGGGGTCGGCCGTCGCATCGCCGAGCGCGGTGCCGAGCGTCTGGGTCGCCGCGCCGACGCCCGAAGTTACCCCCGCGGCGCCGACGGTAACGCCCATGACGTTTGTTTGGACGCCATGCAACGGCCCCGATTCGCCTTCTTGGGTATACAGCGTGGCCAGCACGAGCGCGACGATAGCCAACGCGACAAACAGGACGCGTCGGACTACCGACGGCCCGTTGCTCTGTTCGACAAAAGATGGCATGCGAAACGCTACTTAGACCTCATAAGCGTCTGGCGCAGGGCCGTGGGGGTCTCGAGGACCTTCAGGCAGCCCATGACCACGTTCGTCAGCGCCGTCTCGCTTACCCATACGGGAATCTCGAGCTTGTCGGTAAGGTAGCGGTCCAAGCCCGAAAGCAAGCCGCCGCCGCCCGTTAGCAAGATACCGTTCTGGATGATGTCACTTGCCAGGTCGGGGTTGGTCTTCTTGAACGTTTCCTTGATGGAAAGCACCATGTCCTCGCACGGCTCGATAAGCGCCGCGCGGACGTCCTCGGACTGGATGGTGACCTCCTTGGGCTGTTCGGTAACCATGTCTTGGCCCGAGATGATCATGTCGCGCTCGCGCCCGTCCTCGAACGGCAGGATCGAGCCGA